>NZ_RDQG01000074.1 GCF_003697815.1 Halalkalicoccus subterraneus
TTCACCGTCGAGTCCGAGAGGTCGCGCTGGAGCCGCGAGGTGGTGACGTAGTCGGCGAGGAACGTTAAATCAGAATTGGCCTTCGAGAGGTTTCCCTCGCTGTTCTCGAAGTCGATCGGGTTGACCTTGTGGGGCATCGTCGAGGAGCCCGTCTCGCCTTCGACCGTTCGTTGGCCGAGATACCCGTCCGAGACGTAGAGCCAGGCGTCCCGGTCGAGGTCGAGCAGGACGTCGTTGGCGCCCCTGAGCGCGTCGAACAGTTCGGCGAGGTCGTCACACGGGTTGACCTGGGTGGTGAGGGAGGTGTGTTCGAGGTCGAGCCCCTCGACGAACTCCTCGGAGAACGCCCGCCAATCGACGTCGGGGTACGCAGCGACGTGGGCCGCGTAGGTGCCCGAGGCGCCCGCCAGTTTGCCCGCTAGTCCGTCGGTGGCGTCCTCGATACGCCCTAGCGCCCGCCCGATTCGGGCGGCATACACCGCCATCTCCTTGCCGAAGGTGGTGGGCGTCGCGGGCTGGCCGTGAGTACGGGCAAGCATCGGTACGTCCCGGTTCTCGCGGGCGAGGTTGACGAGCGCGTCCCGGACCTCTCGGAGCGTGGGGACGAGCACCTCCTTGACGGCAGGTTTCAACAGCAGGCGATGCGCGAGGTTGTTCACGTCCTCGCTCGTGAGCCCGAAGTGGATCCACTGCTCGGCATCGAGCCCCTCGGGAAGACGTTCGCGTACGAAGTACTCGACCGCCTTCACGTCGTGGTTGGTCGCGCTGTACTCGCCGTAGCCCTCCGTCTCGATGCGCTTTACCAGTCGGGCGTCCTCGCGGTCGAAGTCCTCGTAGCTCCCCCGGAGCGTCTCACGTTGCCCCTCGTCGATGTCCACTGGCGTGGCCGCTAGGTCCGAAAGCGCGATCAGGTACTCGACCTCGACGCGCACGCGGGCACGCATGAGCGCGGCCTCGCTGGCGTAGGGCGAAAGCGGCGCGGTCCGTCCCGCGTATCGTCCGTCGAGCGGCGAGACTGCGTACAGCGGATCCGAACGCTGCTCCTCGTTCATACCTCGGAGTACCGACGCCCGTCGCAAAACCGTGTCGGTGTCGAACCACTCTCGTGCATAGAATACGGCGATAAACTCCGAATTCACCGATAGACTATACACAAGTATGGATAGATTTTCCGTATAGACCGCAACGACTTTTGAACTCGCGGTCGCTTCTCGAGGTATGACACAGGTTGCGGGGCTGGCGAGCAATCGCGGCAGGAACCTCATGCACATCGCCGAGAGCGCGCCCGGCGGCGCAGAGCTAGACGTCGTACTGTCGAACCACGCCGACGCGCCCGTCTTGGAGAAGGCTGCGGACCGCGACATTCCCACTGAGGTCGTCGAGCGCGACGAAGAGGAATCACGAGAGTCCCACGAGCGCCGTATTCTGGAGGCACTTTCGTCCTATGACCTCGATCTGGTCTGTCTCGACGGGTATATGCGCGTGCTGACCGAGGAGTTCCTCGATACTGCGCCGCTGACGCTGAACGTCCATCCCGCGCTCTTGCCGTCGTTTCCGGGTATGAACGCCTACGAGGACGTCCTCGAGGCGGGCGTGCGGGTCACGGGCTGTACGGTCCATATCGTCACCGAGGCGGTCGACGCGGGGCCGATCGTCACTCAAGAACCCGTTCCCGTTTATGAGGACGACGACGCGGCGAGCCTGAAGGACCGCGTACTCCACGACGCCGAGTTCCGCGCCTACCCGCGGGCGGTGCGGTGGGTTGCCGAGGGGGCGGTGGGGGTCGACGGCGAGGAGGTCCGCGTCGAGGGCGATTCAAACGAGCGGTTTCCCGCCCGCCGGCTGATCGGCGAGGACCGCTCGACGGAGCTTCGCTACGGCGAGAACCCCCATCAGGACGCCGCGCTCTACGCCGACGAGACCGAGGAGCGCGCGACCGTCGTCGGCGCCGAGCAACTGAACGAGGGTGCGAAGGCGCTCTCCTACAACAACTACAACGACGCCGACGCGGCCCTCGGACTGGTCAAAGAGTTCGAGGGGCCAGCCGCGGCGGTGATCAAACATACCAATCCCGCCGGATGCGCCACGGCCGACTCCGTGAGCGAGGCCTACGAGGACGCGCTCTCAACGGACCCGATGAGCGCGTTCGGGGGCATCGTCGCGCTGAACCGCGCCTGCGACGAGTCCACGGCCGAGCGGATCGTCGACTCGTTCAAGGAGGTCGTCGTCGCGCCCGATTACAGTGAAAAGGCGCTCGCGGTCCTCCGGGAGAAGGAGAACCTCCGGGTGCTGGATGTGGGGCCGTTCGGCGACCTCGAACCCCCGCTCCGGGAGAAGAAGCTCGCCGGCGGGCGGCTGGTTCAGGAGGCCGACGACCAGCACCTCGCCCCCGAGGACCTCGAGGTCGTCACCGAGCGCGAGCCCGATAGTGACGAATTCGAGTCGCTGCTCTTTGCCTGGCACACCATCAAACACGTCAAGTCGAACGCGATCCTGTTCGCGAAGGGAACCGAAACCGTGGGCGTCGGGATGGGCCAGGTCAGCCGCGTCGATGCCGTCCGCTTGGCGGCGATGAAGGCCGAGGAGCACGCCGAAGGGAAGGACAGTGCGGGCGCGGTGATGGCCTCGGACGCCTTCTTCCCGTTTCCCGACGGGATCGAGGAAGCCAACGAGGCTGGCATCGAGGCGGTGATCCAGCCCGGCGGGAGCGTGAACGACGAGGACGTGATCGAGGCCGCGAACGAGCACGACATGGCGATGGTGTTTACCGGAAATCGGGCGTTCCGCCACGATTGAGCGAAGCGAAAGAGTGCGGCGTCAGCGAACGAGCGAGGTGATGTTCGCGCGATTCCGTCACGACGGAAGGCACGAAACATCGAAAGCGCCACACCAACGCGGTGGGTCGAGATACATTCGCACACGCGGCTTTTGTGATCACTCGAACGCCCAGCGCGTCGCGTCGGTCGGGTAGTCGCTCCAGGCAAGAACCCTCCGCGGGTGGACCGCCCAGAAGGGCGTCCCGTGGCGGATCCCGTACTTCTCCTCGTAGGCCGCGTTGAGGCGCTCGATCAGATCCGGATCGGCGCTCTTCTCGTCGAGTTTCTCGGCCGTTCCTTCGATGATCACGACCTCGTCGGCGCTCTCGCGGTGGACGGCGATCCCCGATCCTGCCGCGAGGTTTCGCGCCCAGCGCGTGCGCTCGCCGCCGCCACAATGGAAGGTGTCGTCGATCCAGACACCCCAGACGGGCCGCGCGTGCGGGCGGCCGTCGGGCAGCGTCGTCGACACCCAGTAGTTTCGATCGCCCTCCATCGCCCCGACGACGAACTCCCAGGGAAGCATCCCCTCGCGGTCCTCGGGGATCCCGTAGCTGTCCTCCGTCTCCGGTCTGGTTCGCCGCACCTCGTGGCCGTTCGTCATCGATTCCCGTACGCTCCGTGTCGCGATAACGCCGTCTCCTTCCTCGAGGACCGTGACGAGTGAAGGTTTATCCGCTCCGCCCTCGATCCGACGAGCATGATCAGGTCCTTCGACGGCGTGGTCCCGGAGATAGCGGAATCGGCCTACGTCGACGAGAGCGCGGTCGTCATCGGCGACGTGGTGCTCGAATCCGAAACCAGCGTCTGGCCCGGCGCGGTGCTGCGGGGCGATCACGGCACCATCACCGTCCGGGAGGGCGCGAACGTCCAGGACAACGCGACCCTCCACGAGGGAACCGAACTCGGGGCTCACACCACTGTCGGCCACAACGCGATCGTCCACGCGGCCGAAACCGGAGAACGAAGCCTGATCGGGATGGGCGCGATCGTGCTCGACGGCGCGACCGTCGGCGAGGAGGCGATCGTCGCGGCGAACAGCACCGTCACCGGGGGAACCGCGGTGCCGGCTCGGTCGCTCGTCGCCGGCGCACCGGCAGACGTGGTGAAGGAACTCGACGACGCCGGGTTCGCGGCCGCCGCCGAGCACTACGTCGAGAACGCGCGGCGCCACGCCGAGGGCTCGGAGGTCATAGAGCGCGGGACGGTTCGACCCGGCGAGACGCTGGAATAGCCCGCTCCGACACGCCTAAGCGCCCGCCGTCTCTCCATCCCGTATGGAGTTTCACGACGCCGCGAACTTCCTCTTCGATCTGCGGCGCTTCCGGCCGAAACCCGGAACGGAGTCGACGGCCGACCTCCTGGCCGCCCTCGACGACCCACACGAAGGCCCCCGATACGTCCAGATCGCCGGCTCGAACGGAAAGGGAAGCACGGCGAAGATGACCGAGTCCGTCCTCCGAGAAGCGGGCCTGACCGTGGGACTGTACACCTCGCCGCATTTCGACGACCTCCGTGAGCGCGTCCAGGTCGACGGGCGCCCCATGACCAAAGGCACCCTCGCCGAGTTCGTTGAGGCGATCAAGCCCCACGTCGTCGAGCGGGCGGCCGAGGGACAGGCCCCTACCTTCTTCGAGGTGATGACCGGGATGGCGCTTCGGGAGTTCGGCCGCCGGGACGTCGACGTCGCGGTGCTGGAAGTCGGGATCGGCGGGCGCTACGACGCCACCAGCGTGATCGATCCCGTCGCCAGTGCTGTGACGAGCGTCACCTTGGAGCACACAGAAATTCTCGGGGACACTATCGGGGAGATCGCCCGCGACAAGGCCCACGTCGCGCCCCGAAACGCGCCGCTGGTGACCGCCGCCGAGGGCGAGGCACTCTCGGCCATCGAAGCACAGGCCGGTGAGGTCCTCACCGTCGGGAGCGATGGGGACGTCCGTACCGAGTACGGCGGCCGGACCAACCACGTCGAGAGCGCGATTTCGCTGTCGGGGCCCGACTGGACGGTCGACGCGCGGGTCCCGTTGCTGGGGAGCTACCAGGCGCGAAACGCTGGGATCGCGGCGGCGCTCTCCCGGCAGGTGGGGGCGGTCTCCGAGGGCGACATCGAGACCGGCCTCCGAAACGCCCACTGGCCGGGCCGATTCGAGGTGATGGGCGAGGAGCCCCTCACGGTCCTCGACGGGGCACACAACCCCGGGGCCTGCGAGGCGCTTTCCGAAACCCTCGCGGAGTTCGAGTACGACGACCTCTTCCTCGTGGTCGGCGCGATGCACGAAAAGGACCATCAAGGAATGGCCGCGGCGCTTCCCGACCCGGATCACGTCGTCTGCACCCAGCCGGACCTCGACCGGGCGGAGGACCGGGAGGTGCTCGCGCGCGTCTTCGAGAACCGCGGCGTCGAGGACGTGACGACGCGCGCGGCGGTCTCGGGGGCGCTCACCCGCGCGCTCTCGGAAGCGGGGCCCGACGACTGCGTGCTGGTGGCCGGCTCGCTCTTTGCCGTCGCGGAGGCTCGCGAGCGCTGGACGCGCACCGAGATCCCCAAACGGGTGCGGGACCTGGGCGAGGCTCGCAAGGCTCTCGAGGGAACCCACGTCACCTCGGCGGGCGTCTGGCGGATGCGCGGGAAGGCGGTCCACCGTGTGCTCAAGACCCGCGTTCAGCGCCGCCAGGCCCAGTACCTGAAGGAAGAGATGCTCTCGCTGGGCGGGGAGTGTGCGCTCTCGGGGCTCAACGAGCAGGACGACGAGACCATCGACGTCCTCCTGATGGGGACGCTCGCGCAGTTCAAACGCCTCTGTGAGAAGCTGGAGGACCAACCCTACGGTCTGCCGTCGGTCGCCCGACGGGTTCGCGAGGCGTTCGATATCGGCATCGAGCCAACCTCCCATGGATTCCCGTGGGAAGAGCGCACCGCGGTAATGGGGGTTCTCAACGTCACGCCCGATAGCTTCCACGACGGCGGCGAGTACGAGCGCGTCGAGGACGCGGTCGCCCAGGCGAAACGGATGGTCGAGGCCGGTGTCGACGTCATCGACGTCGGTGGCGAGAGCACCCGCCCCGGTGCGGACGTGGTCCCCGTTGAGGAGGAGATCGACCGGATCGTCCCCGTGATCGAGCGAATACGCGACCTCGACGCGATGATCTCGGTCGATACCCGCAAGGCCGCGGTCGCGCGCGCGGCAATGGAGGCCGGCGCCGACGTTCTGAACGACGTCAGCGGACTCGAGGACCCGGAGATGCGATTCGTCGCCGCCGAGTACGACGTGCCCCTGATCGTGATGCATAGCCTCGACGCGCCGGTCGACCCCGACCGCGAGGTCGAGTACGACGACGTCGTCGAGGACGTGATCAACGACCTCGCCGAACGCGTGTTGCTCGCCGAGAAGGCCGGACTCGATAGGGAGAAGATCGTCGTCGACCCCGGCCTGGGCTTCGCGAAGAGCGCCGACGAGGGATTCGAGATCCTCGGGCGGACGGACGAGTTCCACGCCCTCGGTTGTCCCGTCCTGATCGGCCACTCGCATAAGTCGATGTTCGAGCGCATCGGTCGGGATCCCGAAAACCGGACGGCGGCAACCGTTGCCGGGACGACCATCGCCGCCGATCACGGCGCGGACATCGTCCGGGTTCACGACGTCCCCCAGAACGTCGCCGCAGTCAGGGCGGTCGAGGCCGCAAACGGCGACCGCTAGCGGTAGATATTGCTTCTTTCAGGGTGAACCGACGTATCCGGCCGCCGCCATAAGACCTGAAGGGGTAGAGGCCGTACTCGAACTTGTATGGCAGATTATGCAAAAGACGTGCTCGTGGACGCCGATTGGGTGGAGGACCACCTCGAGGAGTTCCAGAGCGACGACCCCGAGTATCGACTGCTTGAAGTGAACAATCCGACTGTAACTGCTGACTCGGAGTACACCGCCTACGAGGAGGGCCACGCTCCGGGGGCGATCTTCTTCGACTGGGAGGAGGACTTCACCGACCAGCAGACCCGCGACATCATCTCGAAGGACGCCTTCGAGGAGACGATGGGCGAGGCGGGCATCACCGAGGACAGCACGATAGTGTTCTACGGCGGCGGCCGGGTCCCCAACTGGTTCGCGCTCTTCGCCTACTGGCAGGCGAAGTACTACGGCCACGAGGACGCGAAGGTGCTCGACGGCGGCAAGGGCTACTGGGTCGACAACGACTACCCGCTGACAGACGAGGAACCCGACTTCAGCCCGCAGGAGTACACCGCCCGTGGTCCCTTCGAGTCGATCCGTGCGTATCGCGACGACGTCGACACCGCGATCGAGCAGGGACTGCCGATGGTCGACGTGCGCTCGCCCGAGGAGTTCTCCGGCGAGGTCATCGCGCCCGAGGGGCTCAACGAGACGGCCCAGCGCGGCGGCCACATCCCCGGTGCGAGCAACGTCCCCATCGCGACGATCCTGAACGACGACGGCACGTTCAAGGGCAGCGAGGAACTGCGCGAACTCTACGCCGAGGCCGGCGTCGACGGCGAGGAGTCGACCATCGCCTACTGCCGCGTCGGCGAGCGCTCCTCGATCGAGTGGTTCGCGCTGCGCGAGCTGCTCGGCTTCGAGGACGTCCGCAACTACGACGGCTCCTGGACCGAGTGGGGCAGCATGATCCGCACCCCGATCGAGACGGGCGACGGGCAGTAAGCCCTCTTCGACCGAGCGTTCCCTTTATCGGCATCCGAACGCCCGATACCCGATAGCGGACCGTCACCTCGTGATCCGTCGTCGGCGACTCCGCGAGACATCGCGTCCGCTGCCCGGTTCGTTTCACCGCGGAGTGGCCGAATCGACGGGACGATCGAACAGGACGGTCTGTGACAAGTCGTCCGCTCGTCCTGTCGGTCCTCGCGGAACTCCGAAACCGACAGGACGGGACGGACCGGGGCTCTTGTCGATCGAACCGTGCCGACAGTATCAGCGGCGTGCAACGAACACCGACCGGTCACCCATGTCTGCCGGATCCGCGTCCCAGTCTTCCCGCTTGACGACGAACCCGAGGTCGGTCAGCGCGATCGCGATTTCCTCGTGTGCGAACTCGGTGAGCGTGTGGCGTTCGACGAACCACGATTCCCCGTGAAAGACGAGCGCGTCCACCCGGGCCCGTCGGTCGTCGATCCGTGAACACTGTGAAAGCCGGGCACAGTCACCTTTCGAGCCGCTCCCCGTCCGCAACGCCGGAGCGACCATCTCGGGAAACGTGCCCGCATCGAGGATCAGGACGCCGTCCTCCCCTACGAAGTCGGCGAGCGCCGTCAACGACGCCTCTAGCTCGTCGGCCGCGAGGCGGTTCACCACCCCGAAAGCGACGACGAGGTTGAACTCCGCCTCGACCGGGAGGTCCGGTAGCGCTCCGATGTGAACCGTCGCCTCGACTTTCCCGCGTGCACGCTCGACCATCGCGGGACTGGGGTCGGATCCGAGGACATCCAAGCCAGCCGCCTCGAACCGGAGGAGTTGTTCACCCGTTCGACAACCGACGACGAGCGCCCGATCCGCACCGGGTACGCGTTCGAGTGCGAACGCCACTTCCTCGTCATAGGACTTCCCGGCGTACAGGGCGTCGAACACGGCTGGATGGTCGTCGAGCGAATATCTCATACATTATATATTAAATCAATGACTAATAAGCGAGTCGGCCGGAGGTTCCGCGACCCGAACCCCTATCCGAGTCCGGCGTTAGCCCGCCACATGGCCTATCCGTTCGAACGCTACCTGAACGTCCGCAACGCCTATGGCGCCTCCTTCGGACCCGAGGGCGAGCGCCTCTCGTTCCTGATGGACACGACGGGCGTTCCGCAGGTCTGGTCGCTCGATTTCCCCCGAGCGTGGCCTGCCCAGCATACCTTCGCCGACGAGCGCGTCACCTTCGCGGCCTTTTCGCCCGAGCGCCCCGAACTGGTCTTCGGGATGGACGAAGGCGGTAACGAGCGCCAGCAGCTCTTTCTACTGCGCCCGGACGGCACGATCGACCCGCTGACCGCCCACCCAGCTGCCAAACACAGATTCGGCGGGTGGTCCTCGGATGGCGAGCGCTTCGCCTTTGCCTCGAACCGCCGCGACGAGGCCGTCTTCGACGTCTACGTGCAGGGCCGCGACCAGCGCGGCGAGGAGGCAGAACTGATCCACGAGGGCGAGGGCTGGCTCACCGTCGGCGGCTGGAGTCCCGACGATTCCCGCCTGATCGTCACCGAGTCACATTCCAGTTTCGATCAGGACGTCCACGTCCTCGATATCGGATCGGGCGAACTGACTCATCTGACGCCCCACGAAGGACGGATCCGGTTCCGGAGCACGAGCTGGGGGCCCGATGGCGGGATCTACCTCGTGACCGACCGCGACAGCGACACGTTGTTTCTCGCGCGTCTGGACGCCGAGACGGGCGACCTCGACGTGATCGAGGAGGGGGGCGAGTGGAACGTCGACAGGGTCGCCGTGGATGAGGAAAGTGAGAGAATCGTCTACTCGCGCAACGTCGACGGCTACACCGAGCTCACGGCGGGCGAGCTCTCGGGTCTCGATGTCGAGGAGTTCCCCGAACCCGACCTGCCCGAGGGCGTCGCCGGCGGTGTGAGTTTCGGCCCCGACGGTGAGCGCTTCGCGGTGGGCGCCACCGGCGATACGGACAACACGAACGTCCACGTCGTCGAGACGGCAACGGGAGAAAGCGAGCGCTGGACGGACGCTGCCACCGGCGGCATCCCCCGCGAGCGGTTTTCGGACTCCGAACTCGTCCGCTTCGAGTCGTTCGATAACCGTGAAATCCCCGCGTTCTTCTCGCTGCCCGAGGACGCGCCCGCGGGCGAGACGCCCGCCATCGTCGACATCCACGGCGGGCCCGAGGGCCAACGACGTCCCTCGTTCAGCCCGGTCAAACAGTACTTCCTCGATCGGGGGTATGCCTACTTCGAGCCCAACGTCCGCGGGTCGTCGGGGTATGGCCGCGAGTACACCCACCTCGACGACGTCGAGAAGCGAATGGACAGCGTCGCCGACATTCGCGCGGGTGTCGAGTGGCTCCACGAGCAACCGGAGATCGACTCCGACAGGATCGTCGCGTTCGGGGGTTCGTACGGCGGGTTCATGGTTCTGGCGAGCATGACGGAGTACCCCGACCTGTGGGCCGCGGGCATCGACATCGTCGGCATCGCGAACTTCGTGACGTTCCTTGAGAACACCGGCGAGTGGCGCCGCGAACTCCGCGAGGCCGAGTACGGTTCTCTGGAGCACGATCGGGAGTTCCTCGAATCCGTCTCACCGATCAACAACATCGACTCGATCGAGGCCCCGCTGTTCGTGCTGCATGGCGAGAACGATCCGCGCGTTCCGGTGGGTGAGGCCGAACAGATCGCCGAGCGAGCGAGAGAACACGTCCCCGTCGAGACGCTGATCTTCGAGGACGAGGGCCACGGCTTCACCAAACTGGGGAACCGCATCGAGGCCTACACGGGGATCGCCGAGTTCCTCGAGGAGTACGTCTAATCGAGGTCCTCGGGCTGGGTACCGACGCCCTCGGGCCACCCGGTCGGCTGCTCGGGTGAGGGGTCAGCGAACTCCCGTTTGAGCACCATCGGCGTGCGCTCCAGGGAGAGCACCTTCTCGCCGTCCTCGTTGTACGCCCGGAGTTCGGTCGTGACGATGCCGACGTGTTCTCGGGACTCGCTTTCGCGTTTCTCGATCACCTCGCTCTCGGCGAGGATCGTATCGCCGTGAAAGACGGGCGCGTGATGCCGGATCCTGTCGTAGCCGAGGTTCGCGGTGGCGTTCATCGAGACGTCGATGACGCTCATTCCCACTGCAAGGGCGATGACGAACGTGCCGTCGACCAGCCGCTCGCCGAACTCGGTCCCGGCGGCGTAGGCCTCGTTGAAGTGCATCGGGTTGAGGTTCATCGTCAGGTTGGTGAACCAGACATTGTCGGTCTCGGTGACGGTGCGCCCGTAAGGGTGTTTGTAGATGTCGCCGACCGCGAAGTCCTCGAAGTAGCGCCCCTCCCAGCCCGACACCAGCCTGCGGTCGTGGTCCTGATCGTTCGTCATACCCGGTCGCTCGCCCGCCAGTCGTATAGTCTTCCCTGCCGGCGATCCGAAGTACCTACCCGCATCCGGGCGGAGGGTGGAGGTGATGGTCGAGTACCGCGAGTGGGTTCGCGCACTGAAGACGTCGGTCGCGGTGGGACGAAAACAGCACGTCACCGTCACGGCCGCCGGACTGGGCTACTACGCGTTTAACTCGCTGATCCCGCTGTTGTTGCTCCTCACGATCGCGATCTCGATCGTTCAAGACCCCGGGACGACGGCGCGACTACTCGCGTCGGCCACCGGACTCCGCGCCGCGGGGATCGAGACGGTGCTCACGGAAGTCCTCGGGAACGGCGGCGGTCGTCTCCGAGCAGGACTGATCGCCGGCGGGATCTTCGCCTACAGCACGGCGACGATGTTTCAGGCCGTGAACGTGGCCTTCAGCGAGATCTACGGCACCCGGAAGCACCGCTCGGCCCTGCAGAAGGCCACGGACACGGTGTTGATCTTCGCGATCGTGGTGGTCGCTCTCGTCCTGATCGGGGTCGTCGGCGTCGCGGTCTCGCTTCTCATCGACAGCGTCGCTTGGACGGTCCTCAGCGTGCCGCTTCTGTTCGGCGCGTTCCTGCTCGCCTTCCTCCCGATGTACTACCGGTTTCCCGGCGAGTCGGTCACCCCCCGCGAGGCGTTGCCCGGCGCCGCGTTCTCGGCGGTCGCGTGGACGCTCTCGGCGCTGTTCTTCAGGGTGTACGCCACGACCTCGGACAGCGTCGAACTCTTCGGGGTCGCCGGCGCGGTCCTACTGGTGCTCACTTGGCTCTATCTCGGCGGACTGTTGCTTCTGTTCGGCGCGATCCTCAACGCCGTCCTCGCGGGGAAAGCCGATGCCGACGAGGCCTGGCTCCCGACCGAGGACGCGGCCGGGGAGGAGACCCGAGACGGGAACTGAGCGTCAGATCACGCCCGTCACGGTCGCGGCCTCGCGGGCCGCCCGTTCGTTCATGCCGTTGCCCAGAATGGTGTAGCGATCGCGGATCTCGTGGGCGCTCGTCAGCGCTTCCAGTACTTCCTTCTCGTCGATTCCCAATCCCGCCGCCGTGGTCGGTGCCTCGATGCTCGAAAGGGCGTCGCGGATCGCACCCCACCGTCCGTTCTCACCACTATGAAGGTACTCGACCATGATCGAGCCGACCCCCACTTGATGGCCGTGGAGCGCTCTTCCAGGAGCGATCCGGTCGAGCTGGTGGCTGAAGAGGTGTTCGGCGCCCGAGGCCGGACGCGAGGAACCCGCGATGGACATAGCGACTCCCGAGGACACGAGCGCCTTCGTGACGATCCACGACGACTCCTCGAGCCCTCGCTTGATTGAGTCGGCGTTGCCCACGAGCATCTCAGCGGTCATTTCTGACAGTGCTGCCGAGTACTCGGAGTACTCGACGTTCTGCAGGCGATTTGCGAGCCGCCAGTCCTTCACCGCGGTGTAGTTCGAGATGATGTCCGCACAGCCCGCCGTCGTCAGTTCCCAGGGCGCGTTCGCGAGCACGGTCGTGTCGGCGATCACGGCGACGGGCGGGTCGGCCGCCACCGAGTGGCGGGTGTCGCCCTCCGGGACCGATCCCCGCCCTGAGACGATCCCGTCGTGGCTCGCGGCAGTCGGTATCGAGACGAAGCCGGTTCCGATCTCGTCGCTCGCCATCTTCGCGATGTCGATGGCCTTCCCGCCGCCGATCCCGATGAGGTAGCCCGCCTCCTCCCTTCTTGCGGCCTCGATCACCTCCTGGACGGCGGCGAAACTCGCCTCCTCGACGACGATGACCGCCGGCTCGACCCCACGATCGCCGAACTGGTCGATCACCCGTTCGGCGGCGACCTCTCGGGGGGTCGGGCTGGTGACGATCAGCGGACGGCCCGTGAGGTGGAGTTCGTCGATGGCCTCGACGGCCCGGTCGAGCACGCCGTGGCCGATCAGCACGTTCCGCGGGAGGCGGATCCAGCTGGATTTCTCGAACATGGTGGGAAGAGACGCCCGCCGGGCAAACCGTTTGCTCTTGGTTTCGAGCCCGGCGACCGTTCGCCGACCCGACACAGGCTTCGAGATCTTCCGGTTACAGCGTATCGAGCACGCCGAGCACCCGTTCCTCCGCCTCGCGCCCGGGATCGTGCTCGCTCCCGTCGCGGTCGCTCCCCTCGTGTTCGTCGACCGTACGGGCCATCGCCTCCTCGACCGGCGTCGACTCCCAGCCGAGATTCGAGAGTTTCGCCGTCGACATGACGTGGGGGTACGCCTGGTAGAGCGTGAACTCCTCCGGCGAGAGCCCGCCCGCGGCGAGTTCCCGATCGCCCGCGGGGACGACCTCGACCTCAGTTCCGGCGACCGCGGCGATCGTTTCGAGCACCCCTTCGAGCGTGAGCAGCCGGCGATCGCCGACGTTGTAGGCCTCGCCGGGTTCGCCCTCCTCGCCGACGATTCGCAGTGCGCTCGCGACGTCGACGACGTAGACGCGGTGCCAGAGGTGCTGGCCGTCGCCGGGGACGACCACGCGGTCGTGATTCAGCACCCTGTCGATCCAGTAGTCCAGCCGCTCGGTGTAGTCGTGGGGCCCGTAGACGACGCAGGGCCGGACCGCCATCGCCCCGACGCCGCGTTCTGCGGCCTCGAAGACCGCGCGATCTCCCTCGGCCTTCCGTGCGCCGTAGGTCTCGTGGGAGTCGTCGGTCGCCTGGTCGGCGCTACAGGGCGAAAGCGGCGTCTCGCCCTCGCGCTTTGGAACGTGTTCGGCCCCGTACGAGGAGCCGCTCGAAACGTAGACGTACCGCGCTTCGGAGAAGATTTCGGTGGCCGTGCGGACCTGTTCGGGGTAGTACGCGACACAGTCGATCACGAGATCGGGCTCGACCGAGACCGTGGCGGCCTCCAGTGCCGTCTCCTCGTTTCGATCCCCCTCGATATGGGTGGCGCGGTCGTCGTCGCTGAAGGGGTTCTCGTGGTTTCCGCGGTTGAAAAGCGTCACTTCATACCCGTGTTCCAGTAGCTCTGTTACCGTGTAGCGGCCGATGAATCGGGTGCCCCCGACGACGAGTGCGGTGTCCATACCGACCGGTGGGTAAGCGTCCGCATAGGGCCGGCGATTCAGAAGGGATCCTCGAAGTCGTTGCGGATGAAATAGCGCACCCAGTTGCCGTATGTGCGGTCGGTAACGTCGTCGGCGACCTGCTCGTAGCGCACCTCACTGTCCGAGTCGATCACGTACACGCCGGAGATTCCAGTCAGCCCGTGGCTGGTCCGTTCGGTGCCGCTGTAGCGCTCTGCGACCTCGCCGTCGGGATCGCAGAGCAGCTGAATGTCGAGGTCGTAGCGGTCGCGCATCTCGGTGACCCTGCCGAGCGAACTGGGAACGACCGGGAGAATATCCACCCCGTCGTTGAACCAGAGGTCGTAGGAGACCTCGCTGAACGTTTGTAACTGCTCGGCACAGAAGCTACACCAGTACCCGCGGTTGATTACCACGACCGTCGGACCCTCTTCGAGAGTCTCGGAGAGCGTGATCGGTTCGCCTGCGGTGCTTTCCAACGTGAAATCGGGCGCCTGTTCGTTTTCGAGTGACATTGCGTTCGCCACGAGGTCGCGGCGGCACTTCAGGGTATGTCCGGTATGGTAGGCGCAAAAGCGCGGACGACCGTGAGCTATCGGTCGCGGTGGTAGACGCTGGTACCGACGACCACCAGATCGGGCGAGCGAGCCGCCCGGTAGTGGCGTATACGACCGGTCAGTCCCGTGACCTTCCAGGTGAACGCCGACCACTTGCACAGCCAGAAGCCGAAGGCGATCACGGCGAATCCCAGCATCGTCGCGTCGGTGACGGGCTCGCCCAGCAGCGCCCACCCGCTGACGGTCGCCACGACGGGGCTCGCGTAGTTGACGAGGCTGGTCTCGACGGGGCCGACGCGATCCTGGAGGTCGAAGTACGCGAGATAGCCGATCGCGCTCGCGAACACCGCGAGAAAGGCGATCGCCGCAAGCGCCTCCGGCGTCCAACTGGCCGCCGCGAGCGACTCGCCGGGATGGAGTGCGCTCGTGAGATGGAGCAACGTCGCGCCGACGAGCATCATCCACGCCTGCAGCGAGACCAACGAGAGGGTCGTCTGTAGTCGTGCGGTCAGCACGGCACCGAGCGCGAAGCTCGTCGCGCTCGCTACGAGCAGCGCGATCCCGTAGAGCTGCCCGCCGCCGAGCGCCGTTGAACCGGGCTGTGCGATGATTCCCACCCCGAGCAGGCCGAACGCCAGCCCGAGGACGTCCATGACACCCAGCCGCTGGTTCGGCAGGAAGGCGATGGCGAACACCGGCGTAACGATCGGCGAGAGGCTCAGGACGATCGACGCCACGCCACCGGTGACGTACTGCTGGCCGGTGAAGAGTAACGCGAAGTGACCGGCGATCAGCAGGCTCCCGCCGATGACGATCAACAGCCAGTCCTCGTAGCTGGTCGGCCGCCAGGCGAGCCCCTTGAGCGCGACGAACGCGAACACCAGGACGGCGGCGACGTCGTATCGCAATGCCGCAAAGAGGATCGGCGGCAACGACTCCAACCCGAGATTGATCGCGGGAAAGGACGCACCCCAAACCAACGCGACGACGATGAACAACGCTACTTCCCTGAATTTAGATATATTTTCGAACTGCATTTTGTGTTTCTTCGTACTCCCTCTATATCCGCCGTAACCGTCTCGTGGACATGAATCTTGCCGAAGAAATGCTACCGCATGACGAACCCACATTCCGATATGGTATCAGTATGTGTATGTATCTGTACCGGACGGATCGTCACTCCTCCAGGGGTTGCTCGGAACCCCGAACGCTGTCGACGATTGTGTCGCCGCCGGGTCGCTCGGCGAGCCAGAACAGTTTGTGGGCATCGACGGTACGCCCGATCTCGATGTCGGGAGGATCGCCCATCGAGAATCGGCGTAGACACCACCGAAAAACGGCCTCGCGGGCCTTTCCGTCGGCCTCCTCGTCCGTTAGCTCCGCTGGGATCACGAGCACGTCCTCGACGGTCCGCGATTCGGGATCGGGGACGGTGTCGGCCCGGATCGCGAGCCGGCGCGCGCGGTCGACGCTCACGACGTACTCCTCGCGGCGGTCGCCGAGAAAGCGCCGCGGGATGGTGACCGCGACTTCGTAGATCCGGTAGGGATAGGCGACCGCGCCGACGACCCCGCTCGCCTCGACCTCGTCGCGGGCGATCGCCGGCGGGATCACCGACAGGTCGGCCCGCCCGCGGCGCTTGCCGACGAGTCGGTCAGTCGTTTCGTTCGTCATCCTCCTCCCAGTAGCCGGAGGCCCGAACGTGCGCGCGGACGGTGTCGGCCTCAGTGACCGTCTTCTCCCGAGTGCCGCCGTCGGTGACGTAGTCCGGCGTACCGCCGGAACTCCCTCCGGAGGTGATCGTCGAGAGGGGCTTGTCGAAGACTTCGAACTGCTCGTCGACGCCTTCGGGCGGGGTCGTGAACAGCGAGACGGCGATCAGCGTCAGCGTCGAGAGGATGAAGGCCGGGAACAGCCCGTAGACGGTGACCAGCCCGTAGAGGAAGGCCGAGGACTCGGCCGGCATCGCGCCCAGTGCCTCAAGTACGGTCGAGAGCTGGGTCCAGAGGACCATCGTGGTGGTGCCGACGACCATGCTCGCGACCGATCCTTCGGCGGTGACGCCCTTCCACCACAGCGCCGCGATCAGCGTCGGGCCGATAGCCGCACCGAGTCCGCCCCACGCGTAATCGAGCACCAACGTGTAGACGGGTGTATCACGGGCGAGGAAGGCGAAGGCGACGCTCGCGGCCCCGAGCGCGAGCGTCGTGATCCGGGAGTATCTCACCAACTCGGCCTCGGTCGCCTCGCGGTCGAGAAAGCCGTGATAGACGTCCTCGACGACGGCGCTTGTCGCGACCAGCAGTTGGGAGTCGGCACTCGACATCATCGCCGCCAGCGCCGCCGCGAGGATGATCCCTGCGATCACGCCGGGGAACAGTTCTAGCGTGAGCCGGGGCATCACGTCGTCGCCGGCGATCCCCCCGCCGAAGACGGCAAACGCGTACAGGCCCACGAACGCGGCGCCGATGTAGGCGACGAACATGAACAGTTGGGCGACCACGGCCGCCAGCCGGATGTTCTTGACCCGGTCGATGCCCATGAACCGGACCATCACGTGGGGGTTACCGGGGATCCCCAAGCCGATCGCGGCGTAGCTGATGATGCCGAAGACCGCCGCCCAGCCTGTCGCGCCGGCCGTGATGCTCACCATCGCCTCGCCGCCGGTCTCGGCGACCCCTTCGAAGGGCAGACCGTAGGCCCCGAAGGCCAGCACCGGCAGCGCGATGAAGGCCGCGAGGATGATCGCGCCCTGGAAGTAGTCCGACCACGCTACGGCGAAGTAGCCCCCGAGCATCGTGTAGCCGACGACGATGACCCCGCCGACGACGATCCCGATCCAGGGATCGACGCCGGTGAGGACTTCGAGGAGCACGCCCGCGGCGACGATCTGTGCGCCGACGTATCCGCCCTCGAAGATCAACAACACGACCGCCGAGGTGGCCTTGACCACTCCCGAGTCGTCACCCAGGCGCGTCTCGAAGAAGGTCGGCAGCGTCACCGCCCGGACGACCTCGGTGTACTTCCGCAACCGTTTTGCCATGCCCGCCCACGCGAAGAGGTCGGCGGGAATCATCCCCAATCCGTTGTAGAAGGCCATGATCCCGGTATTGTAGGCGTCGCCGGGCACCCCCAGCGTGAGCCAGCCGCTCATCTCGGAGGCCCGTTCGGAAAATCCCGTCACGACCGGACCGACCTGCCGGCCACCGATGACGTAGTCGCCGACGGAATCGGTCAGCCGTGAGGCGTATAGCCCGATCCCGATGAGGACGAGGAGATAGGTCCCGAAGGTGACGAGCACCCAGATCCCCGCCCCACCAGCGATCCCGCCCGTCTGGAGGGGAAGCTCACTCGGCATTCTCGACCTCGTATTCTCGTCGCAGCCGTCGTTCGCGCCGTCCCTCCCAGACGTAGTACACGATCAGCATGACGAAGAAGATCACGAACGGGACGACCAGCCCGATCCAGTCGAGTGCGCTCAATGGTGGCATACACCATCCATGCCGAGTAGTGGATTTATACCCACCGGTCACCCCCTAGTCGGGCGATCAGTCGGCGCTGACGCCGCCGGTCGGGACCGTGTCGATCGACTCGGCGCGGGCGGGTGGGGAATCCCGGACGTCATCCGCGCCCTGCTGGAGGACCTCGTTGTAGGCGTCGGGCATGACCTTCACGAACTCTTCGACGTAGGTCTCCCAGTTCTCGAGGACCTCGCGGGCGCGATCACTGTCGGTGTAGGCGGCGTGGTTCTCGATCAGCCGTCGGAGCATGCGCTCGTCACGCTCCGAGAGCTCCCGCGAGAGCGTCACCATACCGGTGTTGGCTCGCTCCTCGAAGTCGCCGGGTTCATCGAGTACGTAGGCGACCCCGCCGCTCATCCCGGCGGCGAAGTTCTTGCCCGTCTCGCCGAGCACGGCGACGACGCCGCCGGTCATGTACTCACAGCCGTGGTCGCCGACGCCTTCGACGACCGCCTTCACGCCCGAATTTCGGACGCCGAAGCGCTCGCCGGCCTGGCCGTTGACGTACAGCTCGCCGTCGGTCGCGCCGTAGAGCGCGACGTTGCCGATCGCGATGTTCTCCTCGGCCGCGTACCCCGCGTTTTCGGGCGTCTCGACGACGATCTTCCCGCCCGAGAGACCCTTGCCGACGTAGTCGTTCGCGGTGCCCGTCAGATGCATCGAGATGCCGGGCGCGAGAAACGCCCCGAAGCTCTGGCCCGCGGTCCCCGAGAGGCCGACCGAGATCGTGTCGTCGGCCAGCCCCTCGCCGCCGTACTCGTTCGAAACGCGGTTCGAGAGCATCGCGCCGACCGCCCGGTCGACGTTCGAGATGGGGCTCTCGACCGCCACGGGTTCCTTCTCGGCGAGTGCGGGTTCTGCCTTCTCGATCAGCTCGCGGTCGAGCTGCTCGTCGATCTCGTGGGTCTGTTCCCTCGTTTTGGTGTGCTCGTCGCCCGCGAGCGGAGCGAGAACAGTTGAAAGGTCGAGCTTCTTGGCCTTGGGTTGGGTGACGTCCTCGCGCTGTTTGAGGTGTTCCGGCCGTCCGATCATCTCCTCGACGGTCTCGAAGCCCAGTTCGGCCATGATCTCCCGGAGCTCCTCGGCGATGAACGTCATGTAGTTGATGACGTGATCGGGTTCGCCGGGGAACCGTTCGCGCAGTTTCATCGCCTGGGTCGCGACGCCCACCGGACAGGTGTTGTTGTGACACTGCCGGGCCATCACGCAGCCCGAGGTGACCAGCGAGGCGGTCCCGAAGATGTACTCCTCGGCACCCAACAACGCGGCGACCGCGACGTCTCTCCCTGTTTTCATCCCGCCGTCCGCGGAGACGCGGATCCGCGAGCGGAGCCCCGTCGCATGCAGCATCTGGTTGGCTTCGGCGAGGCCCAGTTCCCACGGCAGGCCCGCGTGCTTGATCGATGTTCGCGGCGAGGCGCCCGTTCCGCCGGAGTGGCCCGAGATGTGGACCACGTCGGCGTTGGCTTTCGCGACGCCCGCGGCGATGGTGCCGATCCCGGCCTCGGAGACGAGTTTGACGTTGATGTCGGCGTCCTCGTTTGCGGCCTTGAGGTCGTGGATCAGCTGTTTGAGGTCCTCGATGGAGTAGATGTCGTGCAGCGGCGGCGGGCTGATCAGCCCGACGCCGGGGGTCGCATACCGGACGTCCGCGATCATATCGTTTACCTTCTCGCCGGGAAGGTGACCCCCCTCGCCGGGTTTGGACCCTTGGGCCATTTTGATCTGTAGTTCGTCGGCCGAACTGAGGTACTCGCTGGTGACGCCAAAACGCCCCGAGGCGACCTGCTTGACGTTACACGCCTTTTCCGTGCCGAAGCGCTCGGGCGGCTCGCCACCCTCACCGGTGTTCGACTTCCCGCCGATCCGGTTCATCGCGATCGAGTTGTTCTCGTGAGCCTCCGGCGAGAGGCTCCCGAGCGACATGGCCGCCGTCGAAAAGCGCGTGACGATCTCCTCGACCGGCTCGACCTCCTCGATGGGGATCGACTCGCGCCCCTCCCCATCGAACTCCATGAGTCCTCGAAGGGTCTGGAGCTCCTCATGCTGGTCGTTGATCAGCTCGGCGAACTCCCCGTAGCGCTCGTAGTCGCCCGCCCGGACCGCCTGCTGGAGTTTGCCGACCGTCTCGGGGTTCCACTGGTGGTGAATTCCTCCCGAGCGGTTCTCGAACTCGCCCTGGCGCTCGATGTCGGGATCGTCGCCGAAGCCGACCGCGTGACGGGCGAGGAGGTCGTCCTCGATCTCCTCGAGACCGATCCCCTCAGTCCTCGCCTCGGTCCCCTCGAAGTACTCCGCGACGAAGTCCGAGTCGAGCCCGACGCCCTCGAAGATCTGGGCGCCTTGGTAGCTCTCGACGGTGGAGATACCCATCTTCGACATCACTTTGAGGAGACCGTCCTCGAGCGCGCCGATGTAGCCCGCGATCGCGTCGGCCTCGCTTGCGCCGTCCGGCCCTGCGACGAGGTCGGAGATGGTGCGGTAGGCCAGGTAGGGGTTGACCGCGCCCGCGCCGTAGCCGACGAGCGTCGAGACCTGATGAACGGTTCGCGGATCGGCCGACTCGACGACGAGGCCGGCGTGGTTGCGAAGCCCGTTCCGAACGAGGTGGTGGTGGACCGCGCCGGTCGCGAGCAGGCTCGGGATCGCAACTCGATCGGCGCTCGTGTTCCGGTCCGAGAGGACGAGGATCTCGGTGCCCGACTCGATCGCCTCGACGGCCGTCTCCCGTACACCCTCGACCGCGCTCTCGAGATCCGTCTCGGGATCGTAGGTGATGTCGACGACGCTCGAGGAGAGTCCCTCCCGGTCGAGGGCTCTGATCTCTGCGGTCTGTCGGTCCGAGAGGATCGGCGAATCCGCCACGAGCTGGCGAGCGTGCTCGGGCGACTCGGAGAGGAGGTTTCGCTGGAATCCCAGCCGGCTCTCCATCGAGGTGACCAGCTCCTCGCGGATGTAATCCAGCGGCGGGTTCGTCACCTGCGCGAACAGCTGTTTGAAGTACGAAAAGAGCGGCCGGTTGAAGTCCGACAGCACCGACAGGGGCGTGTCGTCGCCCATCGACCCGACGGGATCTTTGCCCTTCTTCGCCATCGGTTCGAGCAGGTTGTCGAACTCGTCGTGAGTGTAACCGAAGGCGGCCTGCAACCCCCGGAGGTCGCCGTCCAGTTTCGACAACGCGAGGTCGTCCGATCGGGGTTGCTCGTCCGTCGAACCCTGGTTCGTCAGGTCGTTCGCGAGGTCGTTGACGTTCACTTGGTTCTCGGCGACCCATTCCTCGTATTTCTCGTCGATCAGCCCGTCGAAGACCTCCTCGTCGGGGATAACCCGCCCCTCCTCCGGGTCCGCGAGAAAGAGCTGGCCGGGCTGGAGTCGCCCGCGTTCCTCGATCTCGCTGGGGTCGCGGTCGACCGCGCCGGCCTCGCTGGCCATGATCAGCGTGTTATCAGTAGTAATGTCGTAGCGACACGGTCGGAAACCGTTCCTGTCGAGCACCGCACCGACCCGCTCGCCGTCCGTGGCGGCCACCAGCGCGGGGCCGTCCCACGGCTCGATCAAATTGGCATGAAAGTCGTACCACGCCTTCCGGTCCTCGGGGAGGTCGTTGGCCTCGTCACGCCACGCCTCGGGAATCAACATTCGCAGCGCGTGGGGGAGGTCCCGGCCGCCTTCCAAGAGGAGTTCGAGGGCGTTGTCCACGCTCGCGGTGTCGGACTGTTCGAGGTCGTCGATGATCGGCTTGATCGCCTCGGTGTCCAGTTCCTCGTGTGCGATGTCCGTCTCGCGGGCGCGCATCCAGTTGATGTTGCCCTGGATCGTGTTGATCTCGCCGTTGTGGATGATGTTCCGGTAGGGGTGGGCGAGATGCCACGCGCCGAGCGTGTTCGTCGAGAAGCGCTCGTGGAC
>NZ_RDQG01000075.1 GCF_003697815.1 Halalkalicoccus subterraneus
TTGTGGAGCGTTGGCGACGATGACGCCGTGTTCGGTCGCGGCGTCGATGTCGATGTTGTCGACGCCGATCCCGGCCCGCCCGACGATCACGAGGTCATCGGCGCCGTCGAGCACTTCGCGGGTGACCTCGGTCCCCGAGCGAACGATCAGACCGTGAACCCCGTCGAGAGCACTCACGAGGGCGGTCCCGCCGTCGATCTCGTAGTCGATTTCGACCTCGTGGCCGGCCTCGCGCAGCGTCTCCAACCCCGCGTCGTCGATGGGGTCCGTAACGAGAATCCTCATGCGAGAAAGCTTCCACGCGGCGAGGTTAACCCTTGTGTCATCGGCATGGCTGGCCTTCCGAAAGGGACGGTACCGTGTGTCGAGCCACCACTATACAGTTGTCCCGAGAGGACGAACTATGGCCGACGCCTTCGGACGCATGGTCGAGGATTATCGGAAGGATCGGCTCGCCGAACGATCCGTCTACCGGCGCGACGACGGGCACGTCAGCGAGGCTCACTTGGAGGGGTATTTCGCCGACTACGACGACTGGAGCGAGCTCGACCGGTGGATGGTCGAACGCGTTTCGGGATCCGTCCTCGATCTGGGCTGTGGGGTCGGTCGGACGGCACTGTGGGCACAGGAACGCGGCCATGCGACCGTCGGGATCGACCGGAGCCCCGGCGCGATCCGGGTCGTCCGCGAACGGGGCGTCGAACGGGCGCTGATAGGGGATCTGGGCGATCCGCCGCTACGGACCGGGTTCGATACGCTGCTAGTCATAGGCCAGCAGCTCGGGCTCGGACGGTCGCGGGCGGCGCTCGAAGGGACGCTTTCGGAGCTCGCCCGAGTCACAGAGCCGGGCGGGAAGCTGGTCGCCGACCTGAGCGATCCGACGGGTCCCGACCCGCGGGCGGAGTCCGAGTACCTCGACCGCCACGCCGTCGAGCGCGGGCTGGCCTACCGACGGTTTCGCGTCGAGTACGACGGGTGCGCAGGTCCGTGGATCGACCTGCTGATGGCCAGTCCCGACGCGCTCGCCGAGGTCGTCGCCGGGACGCCGTGGACGGCGGAGGAGATCCTCGAAACCGACTCGTCGGCCTACGGCGTCGTGCTGAACCACGGCGGGTAGCGATCGCGGGGTTGACCTGCTCGGGATGGCAGGCTTGAAACCCGCGCCGGACGAACTGCCACAGAATGACACTGGTGGCGTTCGACTTCGACGGCACTCTTTCTGACTCGGAGATGACCGTGTTGCTCGGCGAGCGCTGTGGCGTCGCCGACGAGATGGCCGAGATCACCGAGCGCGCGATGAACGACGAGATGAGCTACGCCGACAGCCTCCGACAGCGCGCCGGCCTCCTCTCGGGCCTCTCCCGCGAGGAGGCGGAGGCGGCCTACGGCGAGGTTCGCCTGCGGCCGGGCGCGGCCGAGCTGATCGAGGCACTCAACGCGGCGGGCGTTCACACGGCCGTCCTGACAGGCGGGTTCGAACGGGGCGTCGAACTCGCGCTCGAACGCGAGGACGTCGCGGTCGATTCGATCGTCGCGAACCGCCTCCCCATCGAGGACGAGGCACTGACCGGCGAGGTCGAAGGCCCCCTGATCGAGGGGACGAAGGACGACGCGCTGCGCCGGCTCGCGAGCGGCCGGGGTGCCGATCCCGAGGACACGGTCGCCGTCGGGGACGGCGCGAATGACCTACCGATGTTGCGGGTCGCCGGGCTCGCGGTCGGATTCGACCCGAAACCCGCCGTCGCGCCCCACTGCGAGGAGACCGTCGAGACCATGGACGAACTTCGTCGGTTGTTCGAAAAACGAGGGGTTCTCTGACGTAACGTTTGGGAAGACCGCCACATTAATACCACCCGCGCGAATCGGTGAGGACATGGATCCAACGCTACTGCACACCGGCGCCGAGCACCCCGATCTGACGCTGCTCGTACTGACAGGCATCCTCTCGTTTGCCGCCGGTACCGGACTGGGCGTGTACGCGGCGCTCCGCGGGAAGGTCGCGAGCGTTCTGGGGAACTCGACCGAGAACTAGCGCGGAAAGAGGCTCGCGTGGACCGGCGCGAAGTCGCTGCTTGGCTCCTCGCCCTTCGTATCGGTGATCGATTTTCCGGCCAGGCCGTCGTCGAGGAAGTCCGCGAGCGGTGGCCCGACCTTGCCGGGCTCGACGAGGAAGGCGTCGTGGCCGTGGTCGGACTCGACGACGTGGTGGGCGGCCTCGCCAGTGGCGCGAAACGCCTTTGCGACCTGCTCGGACTGGGCGACGGTGAAATGCCAGTCGCCGGTGAAGCTCATCAGGAGCGCCTCGCCGGTGAAGGCCGCGAGCGCGTCGGCGTCGGACTCGTAACCCGACGCGAGATCGTAATCGTCCATCGCACGGGTCAGATAGAGGTAGCTGTTGGCGTCGAACCGGTCGACGAACTTCGTCGATTGGTAGTCGAGGTACGACTCGACGTCCCGGTAGGGAAAGAAGTCGGCGGCGGGGTCGGCGGGAAACGCCTCGCGGTGGGCGTCCCGACCCGCAGAACGCCGGCCGAACTTGCGCTCCATCGAGTCCTTCGAGAGGTACATCATGTGGCCCAACTGGCGGGCCAGCGCCAGCCCGTCGTCGGGCTCCGCCCCGCCGTAGTACTCGCCGCCCTGCCAGTCGGGGTCGGTCGTGATCGCCCGGCGGGCGATGGCGTCGAGACCGAGACACTGGGCGTCTAGCCGGGCGGCCGCGGCGACCGCGGCGACCCGGTGGACGTCGTCGGGATACCGGGCAGCCCAGTCGAGCGCGTTCATTCCCCCTACGGAGCCGCCGACGACGGCGTGCAGGCGGCCGACGCCGAGGTGGTCCAGTAGGGCGCGCTGGGCGCACGTCCAGTCTCCGACCGTCACCGGAGGAAAGTCCGTGCCATAGGGCTCGCCCGTTTCGGGGTTTTCGCTCGGAGGTCCCGAAGAACCGTAACACGATCCCGGGACGTTCACGCAGACGACGTAGTACTCGGCGGTGTCGATCGCTTTTCCGGGACCGACGATGTCCTCCCACCACGCCGAGGCCTGATCGCTCGTCGAATCGCGAAACGAGCCCGCGACGTGGGCGCTACCCGTCAGGGCGTGACAGACCAGCACGCAGTTCTCGCCGGTGAACTCGCCGTACGTCTCGTAGGCGACCTCCAGGTCGGAGATCGACTCGCCACACGCGAAGCGAAACTCGCCCAGCGAGGCGAACTCCCGATTCTCGCTCATGGCTCGCTCGAACGCCCCGTAGCGACTTCGATCGCTCGGTCCAGATCCCGAAGGACGTCCTCGGGGTCCTCAATGCCTACGGAGAGGCGCACGAGGTCCTCCGTAACGCCGCTTTTCGCGCGCTGCTCGGGGGTGAGCTGGCCGTGGGTCGTCGAGGCCGGATGGATGATCAACGATTTGGCGTCGCCGATGTTGGCGACGAAGCTCACCAGGTCGACGGCCTCGCAGACGCGCTTCCCGCCCTCGAAGCCGTTTTCGAGCCCGAAGGCGATCATTCCGCCGAACCCACCTTCGAGGTATTCGCGTGCGTTGTCGTGGGTCGGATGCGATTCGAGGCCGGGATAGGTCACCCAGGAGACGGCCTCGTGATCGGCCAGAAACTCGGCGACGATGGCGGCGTTCTCACAGTGGCGCTCCATCCGCAGGGGGAACGATTCGAGCCCCTGGAGAGTGGCCCACGCGTCGAAGGGGGCCTGCTGGGCGCCGAGCGCCCGCAGCGAGCGAAATCGGGCGGCGGCGGCGAAGGGCGCCTCGGGGAAGTCACGGCTGAAGTCGATCCCGTCGTAGGCGGGATTTTCCCCCGAAAGTTCCTCATAGCCCGTCCAGTCGAACGAGCCGCCGTCGATCAGGGCGCCGCCGACGGTCGACCCCGACCCGTGGAGCCATTTCGTGGTCGATTCCCAGACGAGATCGGCGCCGCACTCCAAGGGTCGACATAGATACGGCGTGGCGAACGTGTTGTCGACGAACAGCGGTGCCCCGTTGTCGTGGGCGATCTCCGCCACTCGCTCGATGTCCGGGGTGACGAGCGAGGGGTTGCCGATGGTTTCGAGGTGGACGAACGCCGTGTCCTCGTCGATGGCTTTTTCATACTCCTCGTAATCGAGCGTGTCGACGAAGTGCGTCTCGATTCCGCGACGGCCCGCGACGTGGTTGAAGTACGCGGTGGTACCGCCGTAGATCGCGGACGAGGAGACGATGGAGTCGCCGGGCGCGGCCAGCAGAAAGGTCGCGGCGTCGAGGGCGGCCATTCCCGAACTAGTAGCGACGGCGTCGACCCCCCCTTCGAGGGCGGCGAGGCGCTCTTCGAGCGTCCTGGTAGTGGGATTGCTGATCCGGGAGTAGACGTCGCCCTCCGCCGAAAGGGCGTACAGATCCGCGGCGTGATCCGCGCTCTCGAACTGGTAGGAAGTGGTCTGGTAGATCGGCGTCGCGCGCGCCCCGGTCGCCGGATCCGCGCGCCCGCCACTGTGTACGCTACGCGTCGCTGGTCCCCAGTCGTTCATGTATACAGTGCATATCGTCCAAGAGATTTATAACCAGTAATAACGGCAAGACTCGCGGTTTCCGTGCGGCCGAGATCGCCGCCCGAGGCGGCGGGTTCCCAACATCGCCGTCGTACGGTCGGTGATGCGACGAGAGCTGGAAGCTGTCCGGGCGGCTCCACTACACGTCGGTTCCACTGGCGTGTCTGGTCTTTCTGGCCGTGCTTCCTACTGAAACCTGCGAATGACGCTCTGAAGGACCGGCAGTCGCAGGGAGGCTTTTTGTCCCCGTGGAGCAACAGAATCGGGTATGGCACCGAACCTACCGGACCTGCTGGGACGGGGATTCGACCGAGGAATGGAGGCGGCCTTTACCGCCGACTCGATCACGCAACTGGCCGAAGCGGTCGACCTCGAGGCGCTCGAACAGGGCGATCCCGAGGCGATGGACTTCGAGCGCATGGGCGAGCTGGTCGGCCAGATGACCGGTCGGCTCGTCGTCAAACAGACGGTCGGACGCTACACGCCCGGCCAGTTCGCAGAACAGACGGTCGGCTACGCGGTCGGCGGCGCGATCGGCCGCGAGGGTGGGCGGCTCGTCCTGCAGGTCGTCGAGAACCAGCGAGGGGATCCCGTCGAGGTCGACATCGAAGTCCTCGACGAGGGGGAAGTCGAGGACGACGAGGACATCCGCGATCTCGGTGACGAGGGCGAAGTGGACGATATCGGCGAACTCGGCGGCGACGGGCTGGACGGCCTCGACGAGGGGGACGCGGGGTTCGACGACGAGGAGTCGGACGATCCGGACGAATAGCCCCAACCTTTTTCCCATAGACGGCAAGTGGCCGGTATGGAACCACGGATCACGCGGATCCAGACGACGGAGTTCTCCTACCCGATCGAGGACGTCGGCACCGACACCCACGGGTTCAACCTGACGTACGAACCCGGCGCGACCACCGAGCGAAAGCTGTTCGCCCTCCAGATCGAGACCAGCGAGGGGATCACCGGCGAGTACATCGGCGGCAATTCGCCGGCCTTCGCCCAGATCAACACCGTGGCGAACTACCTGATCGGAAAGAACCCCCTTCACAGGGAACGCCACTGGAGCGAGCTCAAGCGAACGCTCAGGAAGTACGACCGGATGGGGATCGGCCCGCTCGACATCGCGCTGTGGGATTTCGCAGGAAAACACCACGACGCCCCGATCCACGACCTTCTAGGGACGTATCGCGAGCGTCTCCCAACGTACGCCTCGACGTACCATGCCGACGACAGCGGCGGGCTCAACTCTCCAGCGGCCTACGCCGATTTCGCCGAGGAGTGTCGTGAACGGGGCTTTCCCGGGTTCAAGATCCACGGCTGGGGCGGGGGCGACGACGCCCGACAGATAGACAGGGAGATCGCCACCGTCCACGCCGTCGGCGAGCGCGTCGGCAGCGGGATGGACCTGATGCTCGATCCGGCCTGCGAGTACGAGACGTTCGCCGACGCCCTACAGGTCGGGAAGGCGTGTGACAAACAGGACTTCTACTGGTACGAGGACCCGTATCGCGACGGCGGTATTTCCCAGCACGCCCACCGCAAACTGGGCGAACACCTCGACACCCCGATCCTCCAGACCGAACACGTCAGGGGACTCGAACCGTTCACCGACTTCGTCGCGAGCGGGGCGACGGATTTCGTCCGCGCGGATCCGGAGTACGACGGCGGGATCACCGGCGCGATGAAGCGCGCGAGGATCGCGGAAGGGTTCGGCCTCGACGTGGAGTTTCACGCGCCCGGGCCCGCCCAGCGCCACTGCATCGCCGCGACGAGGAATGCAAATTACTACGAGCTCGCACTGGTCCACCCGAAATGCGACAACACCCAGCCGCCGGTGTATCAGGAGGGCTACTCCGACCAGCTCGACACGGTCGATTCCGACGGGACCGTGGGCGTCCCCGACGGCCCCGGTCTCGGCGTCGAGTACGACTGGAAGTACATCGAATCACGGGCGCTCGGCGGCCGGGAGTACGAGTAGCTACACCGTCGACACGATCGCCTCGCCCATCGCTTCGCGGAAGCGTTCGACGTCGATGTCGGTCGCGACCCGACCGTTTTCGGGCGCCTCGGTGACACCGTACTCGTCGGCGACGAGCGTACCCCGGCAGGGTCCCTCGCGCGTGTCGATTTCAAGCGCCCGCTCCTCGGTCGTGAGGACGTCGTCGGTGAGCTGGGCGATCACTGCCGCGTCATGGACCGGCGAGTGCTCGATCCCGTAACGATCCTTCACCTCGTCGGGGTAGTACTCCAGCCACTCCTCGACGACCGCGCCGCGGCGGCCCGACAGGTCCAGCGTCGCGGGGTCGAGGGTCGCACGCATGGTGACGCCCAATCCGACGAACGTCGGGTCGAGCGACTGTAGGACGCGGCTCGCGGCGTCGGGATCGGCATGCAGGTTCGCCTCTGCCGCGGGCGTGCGGTTGCCCGGCGCGTAGACCGCTCCACCCATGACGAGGACCTCGTCGAGAAGCTCAGGCAGGTCGGGCTCGATCCCCAGCGCCAGCGCGAGGTTCGTCAGGGGACCGATCGCGGCGATAGTGAGGTTTCCGTCCTCGCGTGCTTTCTCGACGATGAACTCCGCTCCCGACGTATCGACGGGTTCGTGGGTGGGATCGGGCAGGTCGCCCTTGAGCCCGCCCTCGCCGTGGATGAACTCGGCGGTGTCCTGCCGTTTGACCAGCGGGCGATCCGCGCCGCGGGCGACGGGAAGGTCGCTGTCGAGGAAGTCGAGGACCGAGAGGGTGTTCCGGGTGGTGTTTTCGATGGTGGAATTCCCGGCGACGGTGGTCAGGCCGACGACGTCGAGGTCGCTTTCGAGTGCCAACAGGAGCGCGAGCGCGTCGTCACAGCCGGGGTCCGTATCGACCAGAAGGGACATGGCCCCAGCTACGAGGGCCGGAGGGAAAAGGTTCGGTCGCGTGCGGGCTTACAGCCCGGCGACGTCCTCGATGGCGTCCGTGAGCGCGCGAATGCTTTCGACGTCGTGTTCGCCCATGTGGCCGATCCGGAACGTCTCCTCGCCGAGCTGCGAGCCGTAGCCGTTCGAGAAGACCATCCCGTACTCCTCGCTCACCTGCTCGATCGTCCCCGCGACGTCGATTCCTTGTGTATTTTCGATGCAGCTCACCGTCTGGGACTCGTAGCCCTCCTCGGGAAACATCGCGAAGTGCTCGCTAGCCCACTCGCGGGTGTATTCGGCCATCTCGCGGTGGCGTTCGTCCCGCGCGTCGTGGCCCTCCTCGAGCATGTGTTTCATCTGTTTCCGGTAGGCAAGCATGATCGGGATCGCGGGCGTCGAGTGGGTCTGACCCTTCCGGTCGTAGTAGTCGAGCGTGCGCTGGAACCCGCCGTACCACGAGGCCGAGTCCTTTCCGACCTCGCGCTCGTAGGCGCCCTCACTGACGGTGCAGATCGCCAGCCCCGGCGGCATGGCGAAGGCCTTCTGCGAGGACGCGAACAGCACGTCGATCTCGTGTTCGTCGATGGCGACGTAGTCCCCGCCCAGCGCGGAGACCGCGTCGACGACGAAGTAGGTGTCGGGGTACTCGGCGACGACGTCGCCGATCTCCTCGATCGGGTTTCGCACCCCGGTCGAGGACTCGTTCATCGCGCAGGCGACGACGTCGTACCCCTTCTCGCTCTCCTCCAAGGCCTCGCGGACGTCCTCGGGTTTCACCGCCCGCCCCCACTCGTACTCGAGTCGGTCGACGTCCTTCCCCAGACGCTCGGCGACGTTGGCGTGGCGCTCGCTGAAGCTCCCGCAGGTCGCGACGAGGATGTTTTCGTCGACGAGGTTGAGCGTCGAGGCCTCCCAGAACTCCGTGCCGGAGGCGGTGAGGATTATGGCGTCGTTGTCGGTTCCGAGGAACTCCTTGGTGTCCTCGACGATCGTGGTGTAGAGGTCGGTCATCCGGTCCATCCGGTGGCCGAACATGGGCTGGGCCATCGCCTCGATGACGTCCTCGCGGACCTCCGTCGGGCCGGGAATGTACAGCGTCTCGTCCGTGTAGTCGTCCGTGTACTCGCGTTTCTCGGTCACGTGGATCACCTGGGTGGTCGATCCCGTCCCGCACTTGGGGCCTCGGAGCCGCCAAGCGGGACGGATCGACCCGTCCGTACCTCGCGGTTCGCGCGCGAGGTGATAAGCCCCGGGAATCTCCGCGAACGGTGCCAGCGGGGAGCCATGAGGAGTCAGCCCACGCAAGCATCACGGCTTACCAACTAACCGTCCTACCGACAGGTGATGTTCTATCACGACGATGAGCTCCAGTACCCGGTCGAGGTAGAGGAACCGGATCCGGCGTTCGCACGAATGCTCCAGCAGGCCATCGGAGGCGTCGAGGGCGAGATCCGCGTGTTCATGCAGTACCTGTTCCAGGGGATGAACCAGCCGCCGGAGAACGAGGGGATGCGCATGCTGCTCTACGAGACGGCCATGGAGGAGCTGGGCCACGTCGAGATGCTCGCGACGGCGGTCGCGAAGAACCTCGAAGGAGCCCCGGTCGGGATGCGCGAGGAGTTCGCCCAGGACGGCGCGGTCAACGCCGCGATGCAGGGGTACCTGCCCCGACAGTTCCTCTCGGCGGGCTTCGGCGCGATGCCCGAGGACAGCCAGGGTAACCCGTTCAGCACGGACCACGTCTACGCGAGCGGCAACCCCGCCGGTGACCTCTACGCGAACGTGACCGCCGAGGCCACCGGGAGAACGCTCGCGACCCGGCTCTGGGAGATGACCGACGATCCGGGCATGAAGGACATGCTGTCGTACCTCATCGCCCGTGACACCATGCACCAGAACCAGTGGCTCGCCGCCATACAGGACCTCGGTGACCCGGACGACGCCTTCGACCACCTGCCGGTTCCCAACAGCTTCCCGCAGGAGGAGGAGAACCAGGAGTTCAACTACGAGTTCATGTCGACGACCCGGGAGCCGACCGAGAACCCCGAGACGGCCTGGACCACGGGCGAGTCGGTCGACGGGAAAAGCGAGTTCTCCTTCGGGCGCCAGCCCGGCGGCGGCAAGCCCGACCTGCCCTCGCCCGACCCGCGGGCGTACAACGACCCAACGGACTGATCCGACGGCTGTACCCGTTCGCGCTTTTTTCGCCGACCACAGGCCTTTGAGCGCCGCGGCCGAAAATCGAGTGATGACCGACGGACTTCGCGTGATCGTCTCGGGCGGGTCGATGGGCGGGCTGTTCACGGCTCTCGCGCTTTCGGAGGCCGGTCACGACGTCGACGTCTTCGAGCGCGCGGCGGACGAACTGGAGAGTCGCGGGGCGGGAATCGTCGCCCAGCCGCGGATGTTGGAGTACCTCGGCAAACGGGGGATCGCGCGCCCCGACGATTTTTCCCTCGTGACCCATCGCAGGGAGTACCTCGACCGCGACGGGAACGTCCGCGAGGGATGGGCCGACTCGATGACCTTTACGGGGTGGGACACCCTTTACCGGCGGCTTCGGAGGGCCGTGGAGGACGACCGATATCACGCGGGCCGCGTGGTCGGGTTCGAGCGCGACGGCGAGGTTTCGGTCCGGTTCGCGGACGGGTCCGAGCGCCGGACGGACCTGCTGGTCGTCGCCGAGGGCGGGCGCTCGGGGTCGCGCGAGCAGCTACTCCCGGACGTCTCGCCGGCGTACGCCGGCTACGTCGCGTGGCGGGGGCTGATCGACGAGCACGAGATCTCGAGGAGCCTCGTCGAGCGCTTCGAGGACACCTTCGTCTTCTTCGAGGGCGACCGTCAGTTGATCCTCGGCTACCTGATTCCCGGTCCAGAGGGCGAAACGGGGAAGGGCGACCGCCGGCTCAACTGGGTCTGGTACGATAACGTCCGCGACCGGGAGCGATTGAACGAGCTGCTGACCGGTTCGGACGGTGCGGAACACGATTTTTCGGTTCCGCCCGGCGACCTCCGTGGGGAAATCGAACGCGAACTCCGGACGGCCGCCGAAGGGTTCCCCGACGTCTTCTCCCGGCTCGTCGGGGCGACTCCCGACCCGTTCGTCCAGACGATCTACGACCTTTCCGTACCCGAGATGGCCTTCGGCAGGGTCTGTCTGCTGGGCGATGCGGCGTTCGTCGCGCGCCCGCACACCGCCGCGGGCACCGCGAAGGCCGCCGCCGACGCGATCGAACTCGGGGAGGCACTCGACGGGGACGACCGGGAGTCGGCGCTGGAGGGGTGGGAGGAGAAACGCCTCGCCGCGGGCCGGCGGCTGGTCCGGGAGGGGATCCGGATGGGCGAAGGCTACATGGACTAAACGGTCGTCCGGGCCGCACACGCCCGGCCAAACGGTTAGTGGCTGGCCGCCCTCGACGTTCCCATGGAGTCCTACGACGAGTGGACCGCGAGCCAGATGTCGGAAACGGTGACGGTCGACGGTCACGGCCTCGAGATGGCCTATCGCGACGAGGGGAAGGGCGATCCGTTGGTCTTCCTGCACGGAATCCCGACGAACTCGTATCTCTGGGCGAAAATCACGCCCGAGTTCGAGGACGAGCATCGCGTGATCGTCCCCGACATGGTCGGCTACGGGAGCTCCGACATGCGCGACGGCTTCGACCGCTCGATCCGCGCCCAGGAGCTCGCCGTCGAGGACCTGCTCTCGGAACTGGAGGTAGAGTCGTGTACCTTCGTCGGCCACGACCTGGGCGGCGGGGTCGGCCTCCGACTGGCCGCCCACCGCCCCGACCTGGTCGAGCGGCTGGTGCTTTCCAACGCCGTCGCCTACGACTCCTGGCCGGTCCAGTTCGTCACCGACATGGGGCTTCCGTCGTTCCCCCGCGAGAACGATCCCGAGGAGGTCCGCGAGACGCTCGCCGAGACCTTCCGTAACGGCACCCATGGCGAGGCCGACGAGGCGTTCGTCGAGGGGATGGTCGCCCCCTGGAACTCCGAGGAGGGTGTCGTCTCGCTGTCGCGGGCGGCAAGCGCGACCAACACGAACCACACGACCGAGATCGACCCCTCGGGGATCGAGGCCGAGACGCTGCTGCTATGGGGTGCGGAGGACGACTTTCAGCCGGTGGAGTATGCCGAGCGCCTCGAAGAGGACGTCCCGGAGAGCGAACTCGTCGGACTGGAGGAGGCGTATCACTGGGTGATCGAGGACCGGCCCGAGGCCTACCGCGAACACCTGCGGACGTTCCTCGACGGATAGGGCGGCGTTTTTGCCCGCCGGGACGAAAGGGCCGGCAATGAGCGAGCAGGAAGAAAACCCCTATCTCCGGGAGCCGCCAGAGGACCTCACCCCCGTTGACGAGCTCTCGGAAGCGGACGCCGAGCGGGAGGCCCGCCAGTTGAGAGAGGCGATCCGCCACCACGACCGCCGGTACTACGCCGAGAGCGATCCCGTCATCGCCGACCGGACCTACGACCTGCTGTTCCAGCGCCTCGTCGACATCGAGGAGAGCTTCGGACTCGAGACGCCCGACAGCCCCACGCGGCGCGTGGGTGGCGAACCGCTCGACGAACTCGAAACCGTCGAGCACGTCGCGCCGATGCTCTCGATCCAGCAGAGCGGCGACGCGGCGGACGTCCGGGAGTTCGGCGATCGAATGGACCGCGAAGTAGGGAACGTAGAATACACCTGCGAGCCGAAGTTCGACGGGATCTCGATCGAAGTAGTGTACGAGGACGGCGCCTTCGAGCGCGCGGTGACCCGCGGCGACGGGCGGGAGGGCGATGACGTGAGCGCGAACGTCAGAACGATCCGCTCGATCCCCCAACGGCTCCAGGGGGAATACCCCGACTTCCTCGCGGTTCGTGGCGAGATCTTCATGCCACGGGACGCCTTCCAGGAGTACAACCGCGAGCGCGTCGAACGCGGCGACGAGCCCTTCGCGAACCCGCGAAACGCCACCGCGGGGACGATCCGCCAGCTCGACCCTTCAGTTACTGCCGAGCGCCCGCTCGACTGTTTCTTCTACGACGTGTTGGATTCGAGCCGGGAGTTCGCCACCCAGTGGAAGGAGCTCGATGCGCTCGATTCGTTCGGTCTCCGGACCAACGACCGCGCCGAGCTCATCACCGACATCGACGAGGCGCTTCGCTATCGCGACGAACTGATCGAGGAGCGCGAATCACTGAACTACGAGATCGACGGCGCCGTGATCAAGGTCAACGACAAGGCCGCCTGCGAGGAGCTCGGTGCGACCTCCCGGCACTACCGCTGGGCCTTCGCCTACAAGTTTCCCGCGCGGGCCGGCGAGACCGCCATCGGCGAGATCGCCCTGCAGGTCGGACGCACGGGCAGATTAACTCCCGTTGCGCTGCTCGATCCCGTCGACGTCGGCGGCGTCACCGTCTCGCGGGCGAGCCTCCACAACCCCGCGGAGATCAGGGAGAAGAACGTCAACGTCGGCGACGTGGTACGGGTCGAACGGGCTGGCGACGTGATTCCGTACGTCGCCGAAGTCGTGGAAAAGCGCTCGGAAGGGTTCTTCGAGTTCCCCGAGACCTGCCCCGTCTGTGACAGCGCGATCGAGCGCGACGGCCCGATCGCCTTCTGCACCGGTGGGCTGGCGTGTCCCGCCCAACTACGCCGGTCGGTCCAGTATTACGCGAGCGATTCCGGCCTCGACATCGAGGGACTGGGCGGCGAGCGGGTCGACCAGCTCTTAGAGGCCGGGCTGATCGAGGACAGCGTCGCCGACCTCTATCAGTTGGAGCGTGCCGACCTCGTCGAACTGGAGGGGTGGGGTGAGACGAGCGCCGAGAATCTGATGAGAGAACTGGAGGCCTCGAAGAACCCCCCGATATTTGCTTTCCTCGCGGCGATCGGCATTCCACACGTCGGGCGGGCGACCGCCCGCGAACTCGCGAGCGCCTTCGACGATCTGGACGGCCTGATGGAGGCCAGCGAGGACGAACTCCAGGAAGTAAACGAGATCGGAGAGATCGTCGCCCGCGAGATCCACGAGTTCTTCGACAGCGAGGGAAACCGGCGCGTGATCGAGGAGCTTCGCGAGGCGGGCGTCTCCCCCGACGCGGTCGAGCGCGAGGCGGGCGACGCCCTCGACGGGCTGACGTTCGTCTTCACGGGGTCGCTTCTCGACCGGACGAGAAGCGAGGCCCAAGAGGAGATCGAGCGGGCGGGCGGCTCCGTCACGGGCAGCGTCTCGGGCAACACGGACTACCTCGTCGTCGGCGAGGAGCCCGGAGCCAGCAAGCGCGAGGACGCCGAGGAGAACGACGTACCCGAACTCACACCCGCGGAGTTCGAGGAGTTGGTGGGAACGGGCGAGGAATCGAGCGATCAAGGGTCGAACGGGCAGGAGTCATCGAATCAACGGACGCTCGACGATACGTTTCAGTAGCGACGGATCGGCGACGTGATCAGTCCTTATAGATCCGCATCGCGAAAGGCGAGATAACCCAGGACGGGCGGGACGACCAGCCACGCGAGGAAGACGACGGCGACGACCGGGTCCGAGAAGTACGCTGGAAGCGGATCGAGCGCCTGGGCGTAGATCTGGCTCGCGATCCCGCTGAACAGCGAAATGCGTGCGCCCAGCGCGTCGCTCGTCCAGAGGATCGCCGCGAGCGACTGGTAGGCATCGATGGGGTTCAACAGTCGGACGGCGAGCTGGACCCGCGCGAGCGTCTCGAAGCCGATGTCCGTGTACTCGTTGAGCAGGCTGACCAGCCCCTCGGCGACGCTGCCCCAGAAGAGCGCGAAGACCACGAACAGCCCGACGTTGCCGAGCATGGCCCGTCGGCGCGAGCCGGCCGCCGCGCTGATCCCGACGGCGAGACAGACGAACACGACGCCCAACAGCGCCGACAGCAACGCGAAGGCGACGAAGTTGGCGAGTTCGAGCGTGACGGGCGTGATCAGGAAGACGATCGCGGCCGCGAGAAAGCCGAGCAGGATCGGCAGGACGATCACGGCGCTTCGCCCGAGGACTTTCCCGAGTACGATATCCCGTCGGGTGTGCGGAAGCGCGAGCAGGAGTTTCAGCGTTCCCGAGTCGCGCTCGCCCGCGACGGAGGCGTACGCGAGCACGATCGCGACGATGGGGATGATGAAGGCGATGAACGAAGAGAGCAGGTTGACGAAGGCGTTCGAGGAGAGCTGCTCGCCCGTTTGCTGTTGGACGGCACCGCCGACGCCCGCCGCGAAGAAGTACGACAGCGCGACGAACAGTACCAAAAAGAGCACGGAGAGTCCGATGACCCAGCCCGAACGGATCGAGTCCGCGAAGTCCTTTCGCGCGACGACCCGCCAGCTCATCGTCCGCCCTCCGTGTAGGCCCGAAAGAGGTCTTCGAGCGAGGCCTCCTCGGTCTCGAAGTCGCGCACCTCCGCGCCCTCGCTTTCGAGCGCGCTCAACACGGCGGTCTTCGAGCCGCTCTCGACGCCGACTCTGAGGACCGAGCCGTCCTGTTCGACCCCCGAGACCCCGTCGAGTGCGCGCACACGGTCGACCGCCCGCGAGGGGAGCTCGCCGACCGTGATCCGAAGCGTCGTGTCGGTGCCGGCGGCCTCGCGCAGGCCGGCGACGCTGTCCTCTGCGACGAGCCGGCCCTCCCGGAGGATGCCGACGCGATCACAGACCGCATCGACCTGTCCGAGGATATGGCTCGAAAAGAAGACCGTCGCACCGCGGGCGACCTCCTCGCGGATGATCTCGCGCATCTCGAGCGCGCCGTTGGGATCGAGCCCCGTGGAGGGCTCGTCGAGTACGAGGAGGTCGGGCTCGCCGACGAGCGCCATCGCGAGCGCGAGGCGCTGGGTCATCCCCTTCGAGTAGTCGCCGGCCTTGCGGTCGGCGGCATCGGCGATGCCGACCCGTTTCAGGAGGGCGTCGGGGTCGTCGCTCGCCCCCTTCGAGTCGACGGCGAGTTCGACGTGCTTCCGGCCGGTGAGGCGGTCGTAGACGTCGAATCCCTCGGGCAGGACGCCGGTGCGTTTTCGGACCGCGAGGCTCTCCTCGTGGGCGTCGTAGCCGAGCACTTCGATGGAGCCCTGCGAGGGGTGGACGAAATCGAGGATCATGTCGATCGTCGTCGATTTGCCCGCGCCGTTGGGCCCGAGAAAGCCGAAGACCTCGCCCTCGCGTACCGTGAGGTCGAGGCCGTCGACCGCGACGACGTCGTCGGACGAGGTCCGACTGCCCGGAGGACGGAGTCCCCCACTGTCGTCGTAGCGTTTGCTCACGTCGCGCAGTTCGATCGCGGCCATTGCCCGCGCTAGATCCAGCCCCGATATAGGTCTTTAGATCGAATCGTCGGGATCGTGGCGCTCGGCCATCCGCTCGGCCTCGCTTTCGTAGCGCTCGGCGTTCGCCCCGTCGATCGGGCCGAGATTCTCGCTCTCGACCTCCATCGCGGCGGTGGCGTCGGGGCCGGTCGCCGCCGCTCGCTCGGTGACGTACTGGCCCGAGCCGTCAGTCGGGACGTAGGTCAGCCGGATCAGCCCCTTGTCGTCGTACGTGCGCTCGACCAACCAACACTGAAGGGTCTCGGTCATACCGCGAGGTTCGCACCCGCCGGGTTTGTATGCGACGCTTACTCCTGGACCGGGAAGCGACCGACGGCCGGAAAACATATGCTGGCGTTCGGAGACCGTCCTCCATGAGCGACGAGGGCGGTATCGTGGCGGTGGCGGACGCCGTCTCGGAGCTGTTCTACGCCATCGCGGGCTGGCTGCTGGTCGGGCTCGGGGCCCTCGGGCTGATCGCTGCCGTCGTCGGACTCGCCGCGGGCGGGGGCGTCGGCTCCACGATGGGAGTGGTCCTTCTCATGCTGTTCGCGTTCGTGTTGGTCGCGTCGGGCGTGCTGGTCAACCCGCGCCTTCGCCGCCGGCTCGACCGCCGTCACGCGATAACGCGGTTCGGACGGGTACGGAACACCGACCGGCGGGTGGTCCGTCCCGATGAGAACTGTAGCGAACCGTACGTCGTCTGTGGAACCGCCGTCAAGAGCGGAACAGTACGGCGGTATCGCGAGGAGTACGCGGTCGCCGAGATTCCGTTTTACACCCGTTCCGAAGGCTACAACCACTACTGTATCGACTGTGCGCTCTCCGGCTCCGAAATCCCGGCCGGAAGGGGCCGGTCGAGTGATGGACACCCCCAAGCGGTGGTAGAACGGCGCTGGGGGAGGGCGGCAGGTTCAAACGGATCGGACGGCTAGAACGGGTGAATGGACGGGGGCGAACTCAAAGACCGTACAGCGACGCTGCCGCGCGAGCCGGGGGTCTACCAGTTCCTCGCGGAGGGGACGACGCTGTACGTCGGCAAGGCCGTCGACCTCAGGAGCCGGGTGCGCTCCTACGCGGATCCCAGAAGCGAGCGGATCCGGCGGATGGTCGAGAGCGCCGAGGCGATCGACTTCGCGGTGACCGACACCGAGACCCAGGCGCTCCTATTGGAGGCGAACCTGATCAAGCGCCACCAGCCCCGCTACAACGTCCGCCTGAAGGACGACAAGTCCTATCCATTAGTTCAGCTCACCGACCACGAGTTCCCCCGCATCGAGATCACGCGGGATCCCGACAGCGAGGCGACCGCCTTCGGCCCCTTCACGGACAAAGGGGTCGTCGAGGTCGTGGTGAAAGCCCTTCGCGAGATTTACGGCGTGCGGGGCTGTTCGGATCACAAGTTCTCCGGGCGAAGCCGGCCCTGTCTCGACTACGACATCGGGCTCTGTACCGCCCCCTGCACCGGCGAGATCGGGCGGGAGGCCTACGTCGAGGACGTCGAGTCGGTGAAACGCTTCTTCGCGGGCGAGACGGGCGCCCTCGCCGACCCCCTGAGGCGACGCATGGAGCGGGCGGCCCAGGAGCAGTCCTTCGAGCGGGCGGCGAGCCTGCGCGACCGACTGGAGGCGGTCGAGGGGTTCCACGAGGGTCGCGGGGAGGCCATCAGCGACGCGAGCGACGCGCGCCACGTCGACGTGCTCGGGGTCGCGACCGAGGGCGAGCGCGCGATCGTCGCCCGACTACACAGCGAGGGCGGCCAGTTGGTCGATCGGGACCGCCACCACCTCTCGATCCCCGACGCCGAGGACGGCCACGCGGGCGTGCTCGCCGCGTTCATCGCCCAGTACTACGCCGAGCGTGAGCTTCCCGACAGCTTGCTGGTACCGGAAGACCCCGCGGACGATGAGTTGCGGGGCTGGCTCGAGGGTGAGGGCATCGACCTTCGGGTGCCCGGGGCGGGCCGGGAGGCTACCCTCGTGGACCTGGCGATCAAGAACGCCCGCCGGGGCGACTACAGCGACGACCCGGTGAGCGCGCTGGCCGAGGCGCTCTCGATGGACCGTCCGGAACGCATCGAGGGGTTCGACGTGAGCCACGCCCAGGGCAAGGCCGCCGTGGGAAGCGACGTGCTGTTCGTGGGCGGCGAGGCCGACACGTCGGGCTACCGCCGCAAGAAGCTCGAGGAGCGAAACGACGACTACGCCAACATGCGCGCGCTGGTGGGATGGCGCGCCCTGCGGGCCGTCGAGGGGCGTGACGACCGGCCCGACCCCGATCTCCTGCTCATCGACGGCGGGGAAGGGCAACTCGACGCCGCCCGCGAGGCGATGCGGGAGGTCGGCTGGGAGATACCGACGATAGCGCTCGCGAAGGCCGAGGAGCTGGTGATCACGCCCGAGGGACCCCTCGACTGGCCTTCCGACGCCGCCCATCTCCACCTCCTCCAGCGGGTACGCGACGAGGCCCACCGTTTTGCGGTCCAGTACCACCAGACGCTCCGGGACGACGTTTCAACTGTCCTCGACGACGTTCCCGGAATCGGGCCCAAAACGAGGACGAGCCTCCTGCGGCGGTTCGGCAGCGTCGAAGGCATCAGGAAAGCCTCGACGGGCGACCTCGAAAGCGTCGAGGGCGTGGGCGAAAAGACCGCGAGGACGATATCCGAACGCCTCTGAGGCGCGAGAGCGATCGCCGCGCGGTCCCGAATCCCCTAGCGGTCGGCGGCCTCGACCAACTGGTAGCCGATGGTTCCCTCGCGTAGCTGCTCGGTGTGGGCTGCGAGCCGGTCGTCCGCGGCGAGCAAAAGGACGTCGAGCCCCTTCGTCGCCGCCTCTCGAACCGCTTCGGGCGTCCCGAATCGGATCTCGGGGTCGAGTTCGGCGGCACTCGCGGCCGCGACGGCCTCGGTGCCCGCGGTCGCCACGAGGTCGTGCTCGGCGGCGTACTCGGCGATCGTTTCGGGATCGGCGAGCGTGCTGCCCCCCTCGTTGACCCGCGGCAGCGAGACGACCGTCACCTCGCCGAGTTCGTAGTCGAGCACACCTTCGAAGTCAGTGACACCGACGTCCCGCCCGGCGTCGGCACTCGTGATCGCGACTGCGCGCGCACCGTCACCCCGTCCGGGCGAGGCTCTGAGAACCCCCTCGACCATCGACAGCGTTACCGTTCGTCCGTTCTCGATCGCATCGGTTGCAAGCGCCGTCTCGATCTCGACCTGTCCGATGACGTCCTCGGCAACGTGGTCGGTAAACACCTGGAGTTCGTCGGTTCGGGAGATCAGCCAGTCGACGCCCTCCTTGCTCACCTCGTAGCGTCCGCGTCCGCCCGTCTCGACGTGACCATCCTCGACGAGTCCCTGCAGGTAGTCGCTGACCGCCTGGGCGGTAATCCCGATTGCGTCGGCGATCTCCTGTTGGCTGACCGCCGGCTGGCGTTCGGCGATCTCGACCAAGATCTGATACCGCGTGGCGTCGCGCTTGTTCCGCAGGACGCTCAACCCCCCTCTCTCGGTGTCCGCCATTGGACCCCACTCGGGAGTCCGAGAACAAGTAATTTTGTGCTTCGATCGGACGAGAGCGTGTTTCGATCCAATTCACTTGTATTGCGATCGTGGCGAACCACTCTCGGCGGTGCCTACCACTCCAGCGAACCGCCCGACTGGTACTCCGCGACGTTGGTCTCGAAGAAGTTCTTCTCCTTGTTCAGGTCGACCTGCTCGGCCATCCACGGGAACGGGTTGTCGGTGTCGTAGACCGGCTCCATTTCCAACTGATCCAGCCGTCTGTCGGCGACGTACTCGACGTACTCGGCGAACTGGTCGGGCCCCATCCCGAGGACCTCCTCGGGGCAGGCCTCGCGGGCATACGTGCGTTCGAGGTCGACGGACTCGCGGATCAGCCCCTCGATCTCCTGTTCGAACTCCGCGGTCCACACGCCCGGATGCTCCTTGCGGACGGTGTTGATCAGGTCGACCCCGAAGTTCAGATGGAGCGACTCGTCGCGCATGATGTACTCGAACTGCTCGCCGACGCCGACCATCTTCCCCTGCCGCTTGAGCCCGAGCATCATCGCAAAGCCCGCGTAGAAGAAGATCCCCTCCATGATGACGTAGAACCCGACGAGGTCCCGAAGGAACTCCCGGACGTCTTCATCACTCTCGATCTCGAAGGTCGGGTCGTCGATCACCTGCGTGAGGTCGACGACGAACTCGTCTTTGGCCTCGATCGCGGGGATGCGGTCGTACATCCCGTAGAGGTGGTCGGGATCGAATCCAAGCGAGTCACAGCAGTAGATGAACGTATCGGTGTGGATCGCCTCCTCGTAGGCCTGTCTGAGGAGATACTGGCGACACTCGGGGGCAGTGACGTGGTCGTAGACCGCGAGCACGATGTTGTTGGCGGTCAACGACTCCGCGGTCGAGAAGAAGCCGAGGTTCCACTCGACGAGCTGGCGTTCTTCATCGCTGAGCTCGTCGTTCTCCCACTGGTGGACGTCGTCGGCCATCGGCACCTCCTCGGGTGTCCAGTTGTTGGCGACGCCGGCCTCGTAGTACTCGCGGGCCCAGTCGTAGTCGATCGGCAGGATCTTGTTGGGGTCGTGGTGGCTCTCGGTGTTGATCAGCGCCATTACTGACAGGCCTCGCAGGTCGGGTCCTCGACGCTCGGCAGGCCGTTCCCCTCGTCCTCGTCGTCGTCATCGTCGTCCGAGTCCCGGAACTGGGTGTCGTCGTACTCGCGCATGTCGAGCGTGGTCTTCTCGACCTGGCTCGCGCCCAGCGTCCGGAGGTAGTAGGTCGTCTTCAGGCCGAGCTCCCAGGCGGTCTCGTAGACGCCCGCGAGCAGCGAGCCGTCGGTCGACGGGAAGAAGACGTTGTGCGACTGGCTCTGGTCGATCCAGGTCGCACGCTCCGCCGAGAGGCGGAGCTGGTGGCGCGGGTCGATCTCGAAGGCGCCCCGGTGGAGCTCCGTGACGTCCTCCGGTATCGCGTCGATCTCCTGGATCGAGCCGTCGTGGTACTTGATCCGGTCGCGGATCTCGTCGGTCCACAGCCCTCTCTCCCTGAGGTCGGCGACGAGGTGGTCGTTGATCACGGTGAAGTCGCCCGACATGTTCGACTTCACGTACAGATTGGAGTAGACCGGCTCGATCGAGGGGGTCGTCCCCGCGATCGTCGAGATGGTCGCGGTCGGCGCGACCGCCATCGTGTTGGAGTTTCGCACCCCGTGCGAACTGACGTGCTCGCGCACCCGTCCCCAGTCGAGGCGCTCCTCGACGTCGATCGGGATCTCGCGCCCGCGCTCCTCCTCGAGCAGCTCGACGGTGTCCTGGGGCAACAGGCCCCGATCCCACTTCGAGCCCTCGTAGCTCTCGTAGGTTCCGCGCTCGGCGGCCAATTCCGAGGAGCCGAGGATCGCGTGATAGGAGACGAGTTCTTGGGTTCGGTCGGCGAACTCGACGGCTCTCTCGGAGTTCATCGGAATGTCCTGTTCCAGCAGGGCGTCGTGAAAGCCCATGATACCTAAGCCAACTGGCCGGTGGCGCATGTTCGAGCGTTCGGCCTTCTCCGTGGGGTAGAAGTTGAGGTCGACGACGTTGTCGAGCATCCGCATCGCCGTGTTGACCGTCTCGGCGAGCGCCTCGCGGTCGGGCCCGTCCTCGCCCACGTGGCGTGAGAGGTTCACCGAGCCGAGGTTGCAGACGGCGGTCTCCTCCTCGCTCGTGTTCAGCGTGATCTCCGTACAGAGGTTCGAGGAGTTGATAACACCCGCATGATCCTGCGGCGAGCGGACGTTACAGGGGTCCTTGAACGTGATCCACGGGTGGCCCGTCTCGAACAGCCGGGTGAGGGTGGTTCGCCACAGTTCCGCGGCCTCGCACCGCTCGTACTGGTCGAGTTCGCCCGCTTCCGCTTTCCGCTCGTACTCCCTGTACTTCTCCTCGAACTCGGCTCCATAGGTGCCGTGCAGATCGGGCACCTCCTCGGGCGAGAAGAGCGTCCACTTCTCGTCGTCCTGGACGCGCTTCATGAACAGATCGGGCACCCACGCCGCGGTGTTCATGTCGTGGGTGCGCCGGCGCTCGTCGCCGGTGTTTCGCCGCAGGTCGAGGAACGCGGGGAAGTCCATGTGCCACGCCTCGAGGTAGGCACAGGCCGCCCCGCGTCGCTTTCCACTCCTGTTTATCGCGCCGGTCACGTCGTTCGCGATCTTCAAAAATGGCACTGTCCCCGTCGACTCGACGCCCGTCGAGGAGATCCGCGCGCCGCTCGCCCGGAGCGGCGTCCAGTCGTTGCCGAGCCCGCCCGACCACTTCGAGAGCTTCGCGTGTTCCTTGTACGCGTCAAAGATCCCCTCAAGATCGTCGGGAACGGTGGTGAGGTAACACGAGGAGAGCTGCGGGTGGGTCGTCCCGGCGTGAAAGAGCGTCGGCGTCGAGTGGACGAACCGCAGCGTCGAGAGCAGGTCGTAGAACTCCGTTGCGTACTCCTCGCGCTCCTCGGGAGCCTCCCGCAGCGCGATCCCCATCGCGACGCGCATCCAGAACGTCTGCGGGAGTTCGATGGGCTCGTCACCGTCACGGAGGAAGTAGCGCTGGTACAGCGTCTCCATCGCCATGTGGTCGAGCCGGTCGTCGCGCTCGAGCTCCAGCGCCTCCGAGAGCGCCCGAAGGTCGTACTCCGCCATGCGCTCGTCGAGCAGGTCGGCCTCGACCCCGCGCTCGATGGAGGCGACGAACGACTCCCGATACGCCGCCTCGCGGTCCTCGCTCTCGCCGACGCGCTCCTCGAAGTAGCGCTCACGGAAGACCCGCGCGGCGATCGTCTCGTAGGCGGGGTCGCGCTCGATGCGGGCGGTGAGCGCCCCGATGACGGCCTCGTAGACCTCCTCGCGGCTCGCCTCCTCGTAGCAGTCGCGCTCGGCCGCACTGGCGATCTCGGCGAGGGTCTCGTCGTCGACCCGGTCGCTCCACGCCCGTTCCAATATCGTTTCGATCCTTTCCGATCGTGTCGTAGCCTGGCTCATGATAACTCGGCCCGACAGCGTCGCCACTACCGGCACAACGCCACTCAGGGCGGCGGTTCGGGCCGTATTCGTCTCTCCGGCGGCACCGGCATAAATATTCCCAACTCTACTTTCTGTAGAACAAGTGTATTTGTATCCGATGACGGGAGAGCGGGGCTCAACGACCGCCGGTGGAGGGAGCGAACCCGGAGGACTCCCGCGACAGCACCCACACACCGAGCCGACGAACCACTGCCACGCAAACCCGCGTTGAATCCCTCCTATCGACCGATTAAAGTCCGGTTGGGATAGAGACGGCTCAGTGATGATCGGGGAACGAGAACGGCGGCGGGGCGGAACCGGATCGGGGCGGCTCGTGGTAGTCGCCGGGGGCACCCGAACGGCGGGGATCGAAGGGAGTGATGGACCGATCAGTGCCGCCGGGGCGGATCCCGAGGCGATGATGTCCACCCCCAGTGCGGACCTCGAGATCCTCGAATACGGCGGCGTGACGCGCGCCCCGACCGTGCCGGTCAGTCCCACCGGCTGTCCGACCCCGGCGGTCCACACCCGCGCGGTCCGCGAACTACTGGGATTCGACGTGACCTGCCTCGACGCCGGACTCGCCCGGTCGAGCGGCGCGCCGACCGTTTCGCTGGGCGACGAACCGGGTGGGGACATCCGGAACGAGGAGGCGGTCGGAAACGCCCGCGAACTGTTCGACGCCGCGGAGGAGTTCGGCCGGTCGCTTCCCGACTCAGAACTCGCCATCGGCGAAACGGTTCCGGGCGGGACGACCACCGCGATGGCGGTCCTCCGGGCGCTCGGGGAGCGTTCGGCCGTCTCCTCGTCGCTTCCGGCGAACCCGCTGGCGCTCAAACGGGAGGTAGTGGACGACGCCCTCGCGTCGAGTGGATTCGAACCCGGCAGTGCGGCAGGAACGCCGATAGAAGCGGTTCGGTGTGTCGGTGATCCCGTTTTGGCCGCGGTTGCGGGCCTGATTACGGGTGCGGCCGACGCCGGAACCGACGTGATCCTCGCCGGCGGGACGCAGCTCGCGGCGGCGGCCGCGCTGGCGCGCCACGCGGGCGTCGAGGCGCCGTTGACGCTCGCGACCACCTCGTTCGTCGCCGAGGACGCGAGCGCGGAAATCGAGGCGTTGGCGACGGATCTCGATCTCGATCTCCGAGTGACCGATCCAGGATTCGATGGGCGAACCCATCCGGCGATGGCGGCCTACGCTGCCGGCGAGGCGAAAGAAGGCGTCGGAATGGGCGGGGCGCTGTGGCTCGCCGAACGCGACGGAATCCCGATGGAAGCGGTCCGCGAGCGGATCCGGACGGTCTACGACCGGCTCACTCGCGCGTAACGCACGTCATCGCGGGCTTAAAATTCCGTTTCGGGTTCGGGAACGACCCCCTCCTCGTCAAACGCGTCGAACTCCTCGCGGAGTTCGCGGATTCTGTCCCGGATATCGGCCGCGAGTTCGAACTCCAGGTTGCCCGCGGCCTCGTTCATGCGCTCCTCGAGGGCCTGGATCCGCGCCTGTGCTGCCTCGGCGTCCTCGGGGGCGTCGCCGCTCACGCCCGAGGTGTCGGTCTTGCTTCCCGGCAGGTTGGTCTCGCCGACCTCCTTGTCGATGGTCGTGGGCGTGTAGCCGTGCTCGGCGTTGTACTCGCGCTGGATCTCCCGGCGCCGTTGGGTCTCGTCGATCGCCTCCGACATGGCGTCGGTGGTCTCATCCGCGTAGAGGACGACCTCTCCCTCGGCGTTTCTGGCGGCCCGCCCCATCGTCTGGATGAGGGTGGTCCGCGAGCGGAGGAACCCCTGCTGGTCGGCGTCCAGAATGGCGACCAGCGAGACCTCGGGGATGTCGAGTCCCTCGCGCAGCAGGTTGATCCCGACGAGCACGTCGAACTCGCCGAGCCGGAGCCCGCGGATGAGCTCGTGGCGCTCCAAGGTGTCGGTCTCGTCGTGCATGTACTCCACCGCGACGCCGGCGTTCTCGAGGTACTCGGTGAGGTCCTCGGCCATGCGCTTGGTGAGAGTGGTCACGAGGGTGCGCTCGTCGCGTTCGGTTCGCTCGTCGATTCGGGCCATCAGGTCGTCGATCTGCTCCTCCGCGGATTGGACCGACACCGCCGGATCGACCAAGTGGGTGGGTCTGACGATCTGTTCTGCGATCCGCTCGCTGTTCTCGCGTTCGTAGTCGCCGGGGGTCGCCGAAACGTAGAGACGCTTGCCGACGCGCTCTTCGAACTCCTCGAAAGTCAGCGGGCGGTTGTCGTAGGCGGTCGGCAGGCGAAAGCCGTTCTCGACCAGCGAGTCCTTCCGGGACTTGTCGCCGGCATACTGGCCCTTGATCTGCGGGATGGTCTGGTGGGACTCGTCGATGACGGTGAGGAAGTCGTCGGGGAAGTAGTCCAAGAGGGTAAAGGGCGGGTCGCCCGACTCGCGCTCGGAGAAGTAAACCGAATAGTTCTCGATGCCCGAGCAGTAGCCCGTCTCGCGGAGCATCTCCAGATCGAAGGTGGTTCGCTCCTCGATGCGCTGGGCCGCGAGCATGTCGCCGTTGCGCTCGAAGTAGCGGATCCGCTTCTCGAGGTCCTCCTCGATCTCGTCGATCGCGCTCTCCAGGCGCCCTTCGGGGATCGAGTAGTGCTCCGCAGGGTGGATCAGCACGGCCGGCTCCTCGCTTTTGAGTTCGCCTTCGAGGGGGTCGAGCTTGCTCAACCGGTCGATCTCGTCACCCCAGAACTCCACGCGCACGGCATACCGACCGTACATCGGGAAGACCTCGACGGTGTCGCCCCGCACCCGGAAGGTCCCCTGGGTGAAGTCGACGTCGTTTCGCTCGTAGTTCAGGTCCACGAGACCCTTCAGCAACTCGTCGCGCTCGATGCGTTGACCCTGCTCCAGTTGAAGGCTCATATCGACGTAGTTCCGCGGGTCGCCCAGTCCGTAGATCGCCGAAACCGAGGCGACGACGATCACGTCGTCGCGGGTCAGGAGCGACCGGGTCGCGGAGTGTCTCAACCGATCTATCTCGTCGTTGATCGAGGCGTCCTTGTCGATGTAGGTGTCTGAGGCCTCGACGTAGGCCTCGGGCTGGTAGTAGTCGTAGTAGGAGACGAAGTACTCGACGGCGTTGTCCGGAAAGAGGTTTCTGAACTCCTCGTACAGTTG
>NZ_RDQG01000076.1 GCF_003697815.1 Halalkalicoccus subterraneus
GATCACGCCAATGATCGCGATGCTCAAACAGTATCTCGAGGTCGGCACCGGTGAAGTCCATTTCTTTTACGGTGAGAAAAACCAGGAGAACATTATGTACCGCGAGACCCTCGATCAGCTCGCTACCGAGCACAATCAACTCACGGTCGTCTACTCGCTGTCTGACGAGGGCTGGGATGGTCCAACCGGACACGTTCAGGACCATCTCGACGACCGCCTCGACGGGCTTGACAGGGATTTTTACGTCTGCGGTGTCCCACAGATGGTCGTCGATACCAAGGAACATCTCGATGAGTTGGGTGTTCCCGATGACCGTGTGTTCTCCGAAGGGTGGGAAGATGGCGAAGTCGAGAACTAGATAGCAGTCTCTCACTCCAGAGAATGCGTTAGGTTTCGATAGAAACCTACCATCGATTCGGTGGGTTGGCAGAAGATATAGTTCGACTGAAGAAGTAGCTGAACGGTGAGATGTCATGGCCTCTATTGATACTGGCTGGTTTGTTTGAAATCGGATGGGCAATCGGGCTTGAATACTCAGACGGCTTCTCAAAACCCATTCCGACACTCGGCACCGCTGTTGCCCTCATCATTAGCATGGTGCTGCTGTCACAGGCAATCAAAGACCTCCCGATAGGTACGGCGTACGCTGTCTGGACTGGTATCGGTGCTGTTGGGACAGCTTCGCTTGGGATTATTCTGTTTGATGAACCTGTCACCCTTGCTCGGATCGGATTCGTCAGCGTGATTCTCGTCGGTATCGTCGGTCTCCATGCCGTTTCCGGTGGCCACTAACTTCTGCTGGTGCTGTACGTCTCGTGATAATTCGAATTTAGATGGTTACACCTGCACACATCGTCCAATGGTTCTTCTATCGGTTTGCAATTTATATATTTATAACAACATTCGAGAAAAAGTCGTGTTTCGTATTATTTCTAATTCATAGATATTAGTCTAATAATCTAACATAGAAATTATAGAATCTACATGAAAAACATTATCAGATCCGCATACAATAAGTATGTGAAGATGGTAGATAATACCACACACAGAGAAGAAACGTTCGCACATACCCGGCGAGATCATCTGAAAGGTGTTCTTGGTGGTGTAGCACTGTCTGGGCTTTCTACTAGTGGATTTGCGTACGCTGCAGCAGGACATGCTGATGACGAAGATATACGCAAAGACACGGAAGTGACCGTGACAAACGGGACCAATATTGCACTCACTGCATCACCCGATGGAGAATCGGTTGTGATGGATCTACATGGGCTCCTCTTTCGCCTGCCAAGAGAAGGGGGTGAAGCAGAGCAACTGACTGATGTCGAATTAGAACCTACTCAACCCGACTATGCGCCAGACGGAGCGCGTATTGCATTTCAAGGCTATGTAGATGGGAACTTCGATGTCTGGACGATGGCTGCCGACGGTGGCGATATCCGACAGATGACTGATGGGTTTTGGGACGATCGAGAACCTCAATGGTCACCTAATGGCACTCAAATCGCTTTTTCCTCTGATCGGAACGAAAACTATGACATTTGGACAGTAGATGTCGAGACCGGTGACCTACAGCAATGGACGGACGATTCTAGTGAGAATTTCGAACCAACTTGGTCTCCTGATGGAACTGAAATCGCGTACGTCGCCGATCCTGCCGGAGAATATGGTGATGGCGACGATTCACCAATAACAATCGAAGCAGTTAATCAGGACGGTGAGACTCGGACGCTTGTATCCGGCCAAATGGGACAAACGCTCCATTCGCCATCGTGGTCTCCAAACGGAGAAGACCTTGCCTACGTTCGCATTAACGAACAGGAGAACCGAACAGGGGACATCGATCTAATGGTCTCTGGGTCACAGGTGACCGATGGAGAAGACGTCTTCATCTTTACTCCTCACTGGTTATCCACAAATGAGATCTTGTATTCTGCTGATGGCAATGTCAGAACACTGGATCTAGACTCGGGCGCGACATCTGACGTTTCCTTCAGCGCTACCTTTGATCTTCCTGCGGTCAATTATGATCAGAAGTCCTACGAGTTTGATAACACGGGTACGTGTGAGGTACAGGGTATTCTAACTCCACGACTGAGCCCGGATGGTGAGCACGTGGCGTTTATCGCCTTGAACGATCTCTGGTTAATGCGTATTGGGCAACCACCGCAACGCATCACAGATGATCCATTCTATCAGGCTGACCCAGCGTGGTCTCCTGATGGCCGGTATGTGGCCTACTCATCCGATGAAAATGGAACGCAAGATCTGTATGTACACGATCTACAAACCGGCGAGAATCAGCAAGTAACTGCGCGGGACGATGCTGTAGTAGCGGCGACGTGGTCTCCGGACGGCTCCAGGATCGCATTTCAGAACCAGCATAGAGCGACCCTAATTGCCGAGGTAGAACGTAGCGAGAACGAGGTAGAACTTAGCGATGTTCAGGAGGCCATACGACCGCTGTTTCTTCCAGGCCGCCCCACGTGGTCAGCAGATGGAACAACACTGGCTGTAGCGGCTGTCAAACAGTATTCGGATCGATTCCGTTCAGGCACGAGCCAGATCCTGACTGTTGATGTCGAAACTGGAGAAGAGACCTTTTATCCACCGGGTGAGGAGTTTAAATCGCTCTCAACACGGGGTAATGACGGTCCTGTTTGGTCACCAGACGGACGCTGGATGGCCTTTGTAGTTGAGAGCACCTTACGTGTCATGCCAGTCGATGAAGGCGGTGAACCGACCGGCCCGGCAACACAGATCACAGAGGAAGCCACAGATGCACCCACCTGGAGTGGTGATTCGGAGTGGCTCTTATACCTAAACAATGGAACACTGAAAAAGGTCAGGCGCGATGGGAGCGAAACACGGGATGTCCCGGTTCGGCAACTCAACTATCATCGCGATCAACCAGCCGGTCGTACCGTCATCCACGTCGGAAAGTTGTGGGATGGTACAAGCCAGGACATTCAAGAAGACGTCAATATCACTGTCGTCAACAATCGAATTCAGAAGGTTGTGCCAGATAGTGAGCCGCCGAATAGTGACTACGTAGATGCATCCGAACTCACAGTAATCCCGGGTCTCTGGGATTCACACGTTCACCAGACGTTTAGTGACCGCTTCTTCGGGGACCGAATGGGTCGGATCAATCTCGCGTACGGAATTACATCAACAGTCTCTCCCGGTGACCGTGTTTACAGTGCTATCGAACAGCGCGAAGCGATCGAGTCTGGAGATCGGATCGGACCGCGTTTCTTCGCAAGCGGTGAACCGATCGACGGCTCGCGCGTCTATTATGGCTTTATTGGTCGGCCCACTACGAGTCTGAAACAAATCCCCTTAGAACTGTCACGGGCGATAGAGCTCGATTACGACTTCGTGAAAACATACGTTCGATTAAACGCTAAACGTATAGCTGCGGTTACCGATGTCGCCCATGAAGAACTCGGTGTACCAGTCAAATCGCACTACCTTGCTCCAGGTGCTTTCGTTGGGCAAGACGGGACAACACATCTGTCCGCAACCCAACGCCTTGGCTATGCACGAACGGAATCCGCGACAAACCAAACCTATGATGATGTTATCAACCTCTACGGTGAGGGAGAACGATCAGTTATAACGACAGTCTTCACATCCGATTTTATTCTTGCCGACGATGTCGAGGACGACCCTCGATTGCAGCTATTTATTCCCGGAGGAAGTATCGATACACCGGGTCCGACCGGACTTGCGGCCCGTGACGATTTACGAGAGAACGTCACGGATAACACAGAATTCCCCTCGGATTCTGATTGTGAGACCAGTCTCTGCAGAAATGTAACTACTTTCAAAAATATATTTGATGCGGGTGGAGTGGTGCTCACGGGCACGGATATGCCGTTGGACTATCCTGGTATCGGAGTACACGGAAACCTGCGTCCCTTGGCTGCGTATGGGTTCTCCCCATACGAGGCCCTCTTGACAGCAACGCGATTTGCCGCTGAAGAACAAGGAGTAGATGATGACCTTGGAACACTTGAATCGGGCAAACTAGCTGATATGGTCTTTGTTGAGGGGAATCCACTCAAACAAATCGAAGACGCAATAGATGTGAGAATGACAATGAAAAACGGAGAGTTGTTTACTGTTCAAGATCTTGTAGAGCCGTTTTCAGCTAGCGAGAGATAAGGCAGAAATTCAAGTTCCCACTAAGACATCATTTCTTCAAAGCACGTACGTAAGAGTACAATGGAATTTGACGGATTCAAGCACGTCTCGAAGAAGAGGTTGGGGAGTACTCGAGACTCAGCAAAGGCCACCCTTACATCGGTTTTCAGTATCGGGACCGTCACAGTCAGTTTCGCATTTCCTAATCCGGTGAACTATACAATACAGTCGGTGATCGATACATGGGTGCAGTCCTTCTCGGTGAGGACCGAACACTACGGTTCTCTAACTCCTCACAAATCCTAGCTGGACTTCGTGACCGAAACACAAGCAAGTTCGATCTCTAAGACTATCGAGCCAGCGTTCTACCAGCAGTATCAAGAGACACACAGTATCGGCCGCTGATGAGGAGCCTATCCGTTGAATAGGACTAACAGGAGTGGTCACTCCTCAAAGAGAGTCTCCCTTGTGCAACATTCTGTATCCAAGAAGCGATCTGTTGCACAAGATAACACCACCCCCAAGAGTCCCTCGTCCATACTACCCACGCATACACCCACCGTAGATCAATATTCCTTGATGACGATATTATCCGCTCCTACCCCCACGCCTCTATCGACTCTACTCTGTACAGTAAACTTATATTAGTTCCTGTTAACACGACTGTAGAATGGCACCTAATGACACCTATCCGAATCAGCATCCTCTGGACCCACTGACTCCAAGAGAGATCGAACAGGCTCGAGAAATTGTCGATCAGGGTACGGAGGTAACCGACGATACACGGTTCATTGAAATTACTCTCGCGGAACCACCAAAGGACGCACTGCGAGAGTTCGAACAAACAGATGCCTCCCCTGTGCGGCAAGCACGAGTAATTGTCCGTGATAAAGGCGCGCAACGGTCGTACAAGGGAATCGCTTCGCTGGATGAGGAAGATCTTATCGAGTGGACCGAAATCGAGCGTGGACAGCCACGAATGATCGGCGAAGAATTCGTTGAAGTCGAGGAGGCTGTCACCTCTAACCCGGAATTCCGCGAGGCAGTGCAGAAGCGAGGTGCCGATCCAGATCTCGCGATTGTTACTGCTTGGTCTGCCGGCTACGATTTCGTACCCGAGGATATTGATCGAAGCCGACGACTCGCACATGGTATCGCATGGGTAAATGCCACCGATGACGATGAAGGAGCCGAAGCATACAACCGACCGCTATCAGGCATTCACGCGTGGGTCGATCTCGACGATCGTGAAGTAATCAAAATCGTCGATACTGGGCCAAAGAATACGGATGTCGTGAACAACCTGAAGACGCACTATTACCGAGAAGACAAACGAGACCTCCGAGACGATCTCAAGCCCTACAACGTTATCCAGCCCGAAGGGCCGAGTTGGGAGGTCGATGGTAATACTGTCGAATGGCAGAAGTGGCACGTTCGGGTCGGATTCAATCACCGTGAGGGGCTCGTTCTTTATAATATTGGATATGATGATGACGGGGAGGAACGGTCGATCCTCCGACGAGCGTCATGGCCGGAGGTCATTACAGCATACAACGATTCGGATCCCGATCACGATTGGAAGGCACCGTTTGATGTCGGCGAGTACGGGATTGGCCGTCTCGCAAACTCGCTGACGGAGGGCTGTGACTGTCTCGGCTATATGCACTATTGGGATGCCCTCCTCAGTGATGGGGATGGCGAACCACAAGTGATTCCCAATGCGATCTGTCTGCATGAGGAAGATTATGGTACCCTCTGGCGACACCACGATTGGCGTATTGACGACGATGAAGTCCGCCGAAACCGGCGGTTAGTGATTTCGTTTATTTCAACGATTGGGAACTATGACTTCGCATTTTACTGGTATTTCTATCAGGACGGGAGCATTGAGGGGCAGGTGCGACTCACTGGGTGTAACGCGACCGGGTTACTCGAGACAGACCAACAGGAAACTGGTTATGCGGAAATGGTGGGTCCTGGTCACAAATCAATGCTACACCAACACGTGTTCAACTGCCGGTTGGATTTCGAACTTGATGGCCAGAGGAACACGGTTCGTGAAGTGAACCTCAAATCTGTGGATTATGGGCCGGATGGATATGATCCGACACCACATGCAGAGAGCGATCGAATGCGGCTAAACCCACACGGTAACGCCGCGTACGTAGAGCGGACGCGTTTCGAACGGGAGAAGGATGCCCAACGGATGACGAACACACATAGCGGGCGTTACTGGGAAATTATCAACGAGAATGTGCTGAACGAGGCAACAGCCAGTCCAGTTGGGTATCGATTACGAGGCAAGTCGGGGACGAATACGGCGTTCGCAATGCAACCGGGTTCATCAATGGCGAAACGAGCCGGATTCGCGAAGAACCATCTCTGGGTTACACAGCATGCTGATGAGGAGATCCACCCTGCAGGCGAATATCCAAACCAAAATTCTGGTGGGGAGGGTCTCCCCTCGTGGACTGCTGAAAATCGACCCATTGCGAACGAGGATGTCGTCGTCTGGTATAACATGTGTCAGACACACGTTGGGGTCCCCGAAGATTGGCCCGTACTTCCTGTGAAAATGCTCTCATTCAAATTAGAGCCAGCAGGGTTCTTTAAAGAAAATCCATCGATCGATGTCCCGCCGGAACACGCAATCAAGAACGTTGAGCAGTGGAAGACGGAGAATCAAGAATCGATGGACTTCAATGGTTGATCATCACTGAGCCGAATACCCGATCCAACAGTTCTCCGATTATAGCGCTATCTTAGTAGTAGTACCAGCTATTGGAACCTGTTGATAGGGAAGGTATTTGTGAGACGAAATAGTGATGTATGTTGTCTTTAAACATGGACTCAGAAATCAACGCTTGGATCGATGACCAAGAAGACGCAATAATTGACTTCCTTAGACAGTATATCACGTATCGCTCGCCAACTGAGCAGGAACAAGAAGTCCAGCGAGAATTCGTTGAATCATTCTTTGCCGACCAGATGGACTGGGATAGTATCGATATCGTTGATGTCTCGGAGGAGCAGAACCGGCCGAATATCAATGGTAGATTGAGTGGAACGGGCGACGGAGCGGGGCGTACACTGTTATTCAATGGTCACTCTGATATTGTCGACGTTTCGGAAGAAGCTGCGGAAAATTGGGCAAAGGATCCCTGGGACCCTATTGTAGAAGACGGTTACCTCTATGGTCGCGGTGCTAACGATATGAAGGGACCGAACACCGCGATGATATGGGCAGCAAAAGCGGTGATGGAAGCAGATACTGAACTGAGCGGTGATTTATTGATGAGTATCGTTGTTGGTGAGGAGTTAAACCAACAAGAATACGGCTCCATTGCAGCAACGGATGCGTTTCTCGAGGAAGGAATTGAGATTCCAATCTGTATCAATACCGAACCAACTAATTTAGAAATCCATACGAAAAGTGCTGCAACGTTTGATTTCACTATTGAGATACAGGGGAAAGAAGCTCACACATCTCAGAAAAATCTTACACGCTATCCACAACGCTACGGGATTCCTGTTGGGCAGGACGTGGGTGTCGATGCAGCGATGATCATGGCCGATATTCTGTATGAACTGCGTGATTTAGAACACCAGTGGAACCTCCGATATCGAGATCAGATCTACGGTGGTGGTGGCTACCAGACACCGGATACGCAAGGTGTCGGTCCAATTGGCATCAATTGCACGATCATGGAAGCAGGAGATTACATCGCCGCAATTCCCGGGCATGCCAGAATTGAGGGGCACGTATTCTACCCGCCGTTTGTAGACGATAGAGAGCTATGGGACGAAATGCAGGACGTTGTGGAGACGCTTGCAGCAACAAACGACTGGTTGAAAGAGCATCCTCCACAGATGAGCTGGAAAAATGTTTTCGACTGGCCGCCATATGAAGTGCCAGTAGATCATCCCGGATGTAAGGCACTTGGTACGGCGATTGAGACGACACTAGGTGAACAACCGGTGTACTCTGGATTCAAAGCAGTAACCGACAATTCGTATATCCAGAATGAGTGTGGTGTTGATACAATTAGTATGGGACCGGGGGACATTTCTATGGGCGCTCATGGGCCAGATGAACATATTCCGACAGAGCAGTTAATGAACGCTACCAAGGTGTATGCAGCCATGATCCTCGAATGGTGCAGGTGATAATTCGCGTTGTTGATTATCTACGTCACGATAGCGTACTGTTGATTGAAGATCCACATACACAGAATAAGGCACTACGCAGTGTATTCATGGGGTACAGCCAGTCCACGTCTCACGCGTGATATCCGCAAATAGAGTATGACTCACGAAATCGGAAACATCGAAGAACACGAACTACGGAGCATCTGGCCACACGAAGAACACGATTTCACGCGGTGGCTGATGCAAAACATCGACCACCTCATCGCTAAACTGGGAATCGAGGTCGAAGACGTCTCTCGCGAGGAAGCAGTCGGCAGTTCTCCGCCGATATTGTCGGCACTGAAATGAACACCGGTCGACCCGTCGTCATCGAAAACCAGTATCAGACGACGGACCACGATCATCTCGGCAAGCTGCTCACGTACTCAGCTGGAAAGGATGCTGGCTTCACGATCTGAGTCGCCGAAAAGTTCCGTCCCGAACACAAGAGCGTTCTCGAGTGGCTCAACGAGAGTGGCCCGAAAGACGTCCGATTCTTCGGTATCAAATCACGGGTCATCTCGATCGATGGGACCGACGCAAAAGGATTTGAGTTCGAAATCGTGGTCGAACCAAACGACTGGGAACGAGAACTAACGGGAGGACTCAGCGACACCGAACGGGCATATCTGGAGTTCTATGAAGCGCTCACGGAGGCGTATTCACAACGACGACCCGACTGGTACAAACTGACACCACAACCCCAGAGTTGGCAGGTGTTCGGAGCGGGCATTGGAGGTCTC
>NZ_RDQG01000077.1 GCF_003697815.1 Halalkalicoccus subterraneus
GCGACGCTGACGGCGAGCATCGTCGCCGGGTCGGTCGTCGTCGAGACCGTCTTCAACTGGCCGGGACTCGGCCGGGCGTTCATCGACGCCATCAACCAGCGCGAGATCGACCTCATCATGGCGATCACGCTGTTTACGGGCGTGTTCATCATCCTGGCGAACCTGCTTGCGGACATCCTCTATGCGGTACTCGACCCGCGGATCAGATACGACTAAACCATGTCGAAAGAACGAGGACGAATTCGGATATCCGGGTTCGATGCGGAGCGCGTCGAGCGGCGCGATCCGCTGTCGGACTGGACGGCGGACAGTGAGGTGGACACCGAGAGCCGATGGCGGCGGGGATTGAGACGGTTCCGGCGGAACCGCTCGGCGATGGCCGGCGTGGCCGTCGTCGCGGTGCTGGCGCTCGCGGCGTTTCTCGCCCGGCCGGTGGTGATCGCCGGGGTTCCGATCCAGCCGTTCGCGCTGGCGCCCCACGAGCCCTCGACGATCCTGTACCTGCAGGACCCGAGCGTGGGCGTCTACGACCCGCCGTCGCCCTCCTACCCGATGGGGACCGACGGCTCGGGCCGGGACCTGTTCTCGCGGATCCTCTACGGCGGACGATACAGCCTCTCGATCGGCTTCATCGTCGTCGCGCTGACCGCGAGTTTCGGTGCGGTCTACGGTGCGATTTCGGGCTACTACGGCGGCTGGACCGACGAGGTCATGATGCGGATCGTCGATACCATCTACGCGTTCCCCGGCCTGATTCTCGCGCTGATCATCGTCGCGATCCTCGGCGGGGGCTACTGGCAGCTCGTGCTCGCGTTCTCGCTGTTCGGCTGGGCGAGCTACGGCCGGCTCGTCCGCGGCGAGGTGCTCTCGATCAAGGAAAACGAGTACGTAATGGCCGCGAAGGCCCTCGGCGCGAAGGACCGCTCGGTGATCTTCAAACACATCATCCCCAACGCGATGCCGCCGCTGCTCGTGGTCGCCTCGCTCAACATCGGCACCGTCGTCATCGGCGTCGCCGCGCTCGGCTTCCTCGGGCTGGGCATGCCGCCGGGTTCGGCCGAATGGGGGACGATGCTGGATGCGACCCGCGAGACGCTGATCCAGGGCCCCGACGGGCGGATCCCGTGGTGGGCGACCGTCTTCCCCGGCGGGGCGATCTTCCTGTTCGTGATGGCGATGAACCTGATCGGCGACGGGATCAACGACGCGCTCGACGCCCAGGAGACCGGCGTCGGCGCGGGCGCGGAGGGTGGCGGCTGATGGCGCTGCTCGAAGTCGAGGACCTGACCGTCGAGTTCTACACCGAGGAGGGCGTCGTCACCGCGGCCGACGACCTGAGCTACCGGATCGAGCGCGGCGAGAAGTTCGGCGTCGTCGGCGAGAGCGGGGCCGGAAAGAGCGTCACGGCGCTCTCGTTGATGCGCCTGATCGAGAGCCCCGGCCGGATCACGAGCGGCGAGATCCGCTTCAAGGGCCGGGACGTCCTCGAGATGAGCGAATCCGAGGTCCGGTCGATCCGCGGCAACGAGATCGCGATGGTGTTTCAGGACGCCCAGACCGCGCTCAACCCGGTCTACAGCGTCGGCGAGCAGATTGCGGAGGCGATCCGCCACCACCTCGACTACGACGACCGGGCGGCCAGAGAGCGGACGATCCGGCTGCTCGACGAGGTGGGAATCCCCGAGGCCGAGACCCGCTACTCCGACTACCCCCACGAGTTCTCCGGCGGGATGCAACAGCGCGCGGTCATCGCGATGGCGCTGTCCTGCGATCCGGATCTGCTGATCTGCGACGAACCCACCACGGCGCTCGACGTCACGATCGAAGCCCAGATCCTCGACCTCATAGAGGAACTCGCCGAGGAGTTCGACACAGCCATCCAGTTCATCACGCACGATCTGGGCGTCATCGCGAAGGTCTGCGACCGCGTGATGGTGATGTACGCCGGAAAGCCCGTCGAGAAGGCGCCCGTCGAGGAGCTCTACTACGACCCGAAGATGCCCTACACCGTCGGGCTGATGAGTTCGATCCCGCGGGTCGGCGACGAACGCGAGCGCCTCCAGACCATCCCGGGGACGATGCCGGACCTCGTCGAGCTGCCCACCGGGTGCAGTTTCCACCCCCGGTGTCCGTTCGCGGAGGAGGCGTGCGTCCGTAAGGAGCCGCCGCTGGTCGACATCGAGACCGGTCGGGAGGCGACCCCCGAGACCACCCACTCGGCGGCGTGTCTCGAATACACCGGCGACTTGACGCGGGGCCTCGATTACGAGGTCAGCGTCGAGGACGACGACGAGCGGATCAGCGGGCACGTCGAGGGTGATCGGAATGACTGAGCGGGCCGACGAGCCGATCCTGCGGATCGACGGGCTGAAGAAGTACTACGACACCTCCGGGGGATTCATCGACACCCTGCTGGGGCGGGGCCAGTCGGTGAAGGCGGTCGACGACGTCGACCTGGAGCTGTACGAGGGCGAGACCCTCGGCGTCGTCGGCGAGTCGGGCTGTGGGAAGACCACGCTCGGCCGGTCGCTCCTCCGTCTGATCGAACCGACCGAGGGGGCGGTGACCTATCGGGACGAGGATCTGACGGAGGTCTCGACCGACCGACTTCGGGAGCTCAGGACCGACCTCCAGTACGTCTTCCAGGACCCGTTCGCGAGCCTCAACCCCCGGATGACCGTCGGGGAGATCGTCGGCGAACCGCTCGACATCCACGGGATCGCGTCGGGCGAGGCCCGCACCGAGCGGATCCGCGAACTGCTCGAAACCGTCGGGCTGTCGGCGAGCCACACGCGCCGGTACCCCCACGAGTTCTCCGGCGGGCAGCGCCAGCGGGTCGGCATCGCCCGCGCGCTCGCGGTCGACCCGGAGGTCATCGTCTGCGACGAGCCGGTGAGCGCGCTCGACGTCTCGGTGCAGGCCCAGATCCTCAACCTGCTCGAGGACCTCCAGGACGAGTTCGGCCTCTCCTATCTATTCATCGCCCACGACCTGAGCGTCGTCGAACACATCTCGGATCGCATCGCGGTGATGTACCTCGGCGAGATCGTGGAGGTCGGCACGACCGAGGAGGTCTTCTCACCGCCGCATCACCCCTATACCGAGGCGCTGCTCTCGGCGATTCCCGAGCCGGACCCCCTCTGGGAGGGCGAGCAGGTCTTCCTCCCGGGAACCGTCCCCTCGCCCATCGATCCTCCCTCCGGCTGTCGGTTCCACACGCGCTGTCCGCGCATCATCCGCCCCGAGGGGTACGACCTCGAACGGGACGAGTGGCGCTCGATCGTGGACCTCAAACTCCGGGTTCGTGACGCCGAAACGCTCGAATCGGTCACCTCGCCGGCGGACGACGCGAGCGGGGACGCGATCGACCCGGCGGACGTCTCGCGGGACCGGCTGGGCGAGCTGGTCCGAGCGGAGTTCTCGTTGCCGCGGTCGGTGAGCGATGCGGACGCCGAGCGTGCCCTCTCGGAGGCGATCGACGCGCTGCACGGAGGGGGGTTCGAGACTGCAAGCGAACGCCTCGAATCGGCGTTCGTCTCGCCCTGCGAAACCCACCACCCCGAGCAGTACGCGACCGGCGAAACCCACCGGATCGCGTGTCTGCTCTACGACGAGGCGTTCGCCGACCGGAGCGGCCCTCGCGAGGGCGCGACTGACGACACACCGGCCGACGACTGACGCGCGGAACGTTTTAGTTCCCCTCGCCCCGAGGCTCGCCAATGCGTCGGATCTACGAGTCGGATGCGCTCCGCCGTGACGACGGCAGTTTCACGCCGAGCCGGCGGCGATCGAGCACCCCGCTGCAGGCGATGCGCTCGGTGAACGCGACGGCGCTGAGCCGGCGGCTCATCCCCGACGGACTGCGAAACCGCTCGCTCTCGGTCGAGGTCTCGACGCCCCGAACCGAGTTTTCGTCCGGTGAGGTGATCCCGTTTCGCGTCACGATGACGAACTCGATGCCGTTCCCGCTCACCGTCCGGACCCGCTCGCCGATCCCCTGGACGTGGAGCGTCGACGGCGCGCCCGAGGCCGCGCGCATCGCGCTTCGGGAGCCGCCGGACGAACCCGGCGAGTTCCGCTTCGGCCGGGGCGAGCACAAACGCTTCGAGAAACGATGGCAGGGACTGTTTCGCGTCTCGCGCTCGGAGTGGGAACGCGCCGGGCCGGGGGAGTACGCGATCGGCGCGGGCCTCAACGTCGAGGACGCCGCCGGGAAGGGACTGTACGACGAAACCACCGTTCGAATCGTCGAATGGGAGTAGTGCCTACACGATCCCCGACTCCTCATCGGGACCGAGCGCCTCGGGGTCGAACTCGAGTAGCGGCTGTTCGCACTCACGACACGCGAGGGTGACGACCTCGTAGCTCCGACAGCACGACTCACGGGTGTCCTCGCTGATGGCGATCGGGGCCGAACAGCGCGGACAGGTCGCGCGAAACGAGCGAAGCGACTCGAGGATGCCGAGGCGCTGTTCGGCGGGGATGCCGGCCCACTGGCCGGTCAGCCCCGACAGCGCCTCGTGGGCGGCCACGTCCGCGAGCAGCGCGGCCTCCGAGGGCCACTTGCGGACGCGCCGGCCGACCTCAAGCACCGGGTGGGGCCGGTCCAGCACGGTCATCGAATCGGGATCGCCATCGAAGAGGGACTTCGCCGCTTCGGGGTCGATCGAGCCGTCGCGCGCCGCGGTTCGCTCGTTGAGGCGGCGGTCGAAGCCGTCGGTCAGGCAGAGATCGTCCTCCCGGTCGCACGGTTCGACCGCCCCCGCTTCGAGAAGGAACCGCTCGGGATCGACCGCGTTCTCCCGTCGGTGTTCGATGCGTTCGACGGTCTCCCAGTCGGCGTGGCGCTGCGTCGGATGGGCGTCGAACCGGGCGAGGACCCGGTCGGGGAAGTAGCGTGCCGTGAGCCACGGAGTGGCAGGGACCAGATACCCCCGCAGGTAGATGGCGAGCAGCGCGACGAGAAACACCCCGACCGCGAGGCCACCCGAGGCGATCGCCACGAGAGCGCTCGCGACGATCGCGAGGGCGACGTTGAGCGCCGTACAGGGGACACAGCGGTTCTCGCCGGTGTACTCCGGCCGGCGCACGCGTTCGACCAGCGGGGCGATCCGGTCGCTCATACCCGAACCCGGGGCCGCGAACTGAAAAGCCTGCCACTCGCACCATCGGAGTCCACCCGATAGGTATGTGAATCACGGGGCCGAACCGATCCGTATGTCGGAGCCGACGCGCCGTGAGGCCCTCCGCGCGCTCACCGCCGCCGGGGTCGCGTCGCTCGCGGGCTGTGCGAGCGACGAGGAACCGAGCGACCCGGACGAGACGGAACCCGACGCCCCGACGATCAGCGATCGCTGGGTTACCGGCACCGCGACACCCGGACGGACGCTTCTCGGCCATCGCGCGACCGACGCCGCCTCGCGCGAGCGTCTATCGCTCGTCCTCGACGGCCCCTACAGGCTCGGGCCCGACGGCGAACGCGTCCCCCGCTGGCTCACGATCGAGGAGCGAGACGCGGGCCAGCGCTACGAGGCGACCCTCCGCGAGGGGCTCCGCTGGAGCGAGCCCTACGGCCCGATGACCGCCGAGGACTGGGTTTACTACGTTCGGTCGATCCACCAGGGACTCGACAACTGGGCCGGATCGACCCTCGCCACCCACTGGGAGGGCATCGAGACCGAGGTGCTCGGCGACCGGCGCTTCGAGATCGTCCTAGAGGAGCCGAACGTCGAGTTTCCGAACTCGCCGGCGCTCCGTGAGAGCCTCTGTCTCCCCCGCAGCCTCATCGAACCCTACGTCGAGGGGCAGGATCGGGAGGGATTGGAGAGCGACGAGACGATCGCGACGCTCAATTACACGGGCAACCTCGGGCCGTACACGGTCGAGTCGATCGAGTCCGAGCGTCGGTTCATCGCACGGCGAAACGACGAGTACTACATGCGACGGATCGAGGCGGGTTCGGATCGGTGGAGTCGGGCGCCCTACTTCGAGCGCTACGAGTATCGCGTCTACGGCGACGAGCAGGCCCGACTACAAGCGCTCCGGAGCGGGTCGGTCACGACGACGACCGTTCCGCCGGCCCGGTTCGACCAGTTCGCCAACGACGACGACCACCGGTTCTACCGCATCCCTCGGAACCGCGTCACCGCACTCATGTTCAACCAGCGAGCCAACGGCTGGGAGCCGCTCAGGCAAACCGGGGTCAGGCGCGCGCTTGCGAGGGTGATCGACAAGGACCGCATCGCCTCGTCGCTCTTTCAGGGGTACGCCGAGGCAGTCTCGACGTTCCAGCCCGCCCACTCGGAGTGGCACGGGAACTACGAGGCGCCCGGCGGCGACGGGAACGCCTCCCTCCGCCAAGCGTCGATAGAGCTCGACGATGCGCTCGGAGCCGAATACGGCTACGACGGCGCGACGCTACTCGGCCCCGAGGGCGAGCCGGTCGAGCTGACGTTCGTCCACGCGGGCAACGAGGGGCGCTCGACCGCCCTCGCGAGCTTCCTCGAACGCGAACTCGAACGCCTCGGGATCGCGATCGACCGGCAAGCGGTCCCCGTCGGGACGCTGATCGACTCGTACGTCACCAACGGCTGGAACGGCGAGGAGGAGCCGGCGTGGACGGCCGGCGAGTACAACGCCGGTCCGCGGACGGAAAGCGCAAGCGAGGAGCCCTGGGACCTGCTCTGTGGACTCTCGCTCGACGCCTACCCATACGCGCCGGCGACGACCGGGCGCTACTGGCTCGAGGACGGCGACATGAACTTCTCGGGGTACGTCCCCGAGGGCGACCTCGCGGCGCTCTACGATCGTGCCCGGACCGGAGCGAATCGGGAGAGCGCGCTCGAGGAGGCCTTCGCGCTGCTCGCGTCCGAACGCCCCGCGGATTTCCTCGTCTCCCCGGAGGCGATCGTCGGCTACCACTACTCGATCGTCGGGCCCGGGCAGGACGCCGACGGCCCCGAGTGGGACTGGGACTACCAGACGTGGTACTCGGGGCGGCGTTAACAGTCCGGGACGGACGCGTGGCTTATCCGGCTTCGTCGTCAACGGGAGATATGGCACGCGCACTGTTCGTCGTCAGCGAGGAGGGCTACTGGGGGGAGGAGTGTATCGAACCGCTCACGACGCTGTCGGACGCGGGCGTCGAGGTCACCGTCGCAACGCCGAGCGGCGCACCGCCGGTGATCGACGAGACCTCGCTCGACCCCGAAACGGTCGGCGAGGAGACGGCCGACTGGGTTCGGGACGTCCACGAAAGCGACGAGCGGCTGAACGACCCCGAGCCGCTCGCGGCGGTCGAAGCCGACGAGTACGACGCCGCCGTCTTCCCCGGCGGCCACGGGACGGTCTGGGACGTCAACCAGGACCGTGACGCACGGCGGATCCTCGCCGAGACGGTCGAGGCCGGAAACAAGGCGCTGGTGGTCTGTCACGCGGTCGGGATCCTCGCGTTTACGCGCGGATCGGACGGGTCGTTCCTCGTCGAGGATCGGGACGTCACCGGCTTCCCGAACGAGTGGGAGGAGGACACCGTCGAGGAACACGACGTCATGCCCGACGGGCGGAAACTGCCCTACTGGGTCGAAGAGGAAGTACTCGCGTCCGGCGGGAACTGGGACGCCGAACTCGATGCCGAGACGAGCGTCACCGTCGACGGAGACCTACTCACCGCTCGCGGCCCGGAATCCTCGGCCGAGGCCGCCCGGACGCTGCTCGAAGAACTAGGGATCGAACGTCCGGCCTGAGCCCAGCGGCGACGTCCACATCCCGGACCCGCACCCATTGACTCAAGCGACGAAAGGACCGTACGTTTCAAGCGCAACCACACGGAATAGCAAGCCGTCGGCGTATTCTCGCTCGGTACCCACGTGCCCCATGGACAAGGACGAACGGGGCAAGGTCATCTTCGCGCTCATCGCGGTATCGGTAGTGCTGGTCCTCGGGTACGTCGTCCTTCGGGCGACGATGGGTGCGTAGTTCCGTCGTGTCGAGTCTATCGATTTTCGAACGGAGCCGCCAGTGCTCAACTGCTGGGTCCGGAAACCGTAACCGGCGATAGACCACAACTGCGCGAAGGTCGGTCACTTCGCGTTCTCGGTCTCGTATTCGACGTTCCTCCGTACCCACCGTTCGCGAAGTTGCTCGCAGCAGAAGTATAGCGGGAGGCTGATTCGAACCACGGTCGCTCGCACACCTCGCTCCTCAGTTCGAATCAACTCGTCGAATCTTCCGAATTCAGCACTCGCTCGTCGTATCACTCCTCGCTCGTGAGTTGGCTTCGGAAGAAGTAGCGGGAGGTAGATTTGAACTACCGATCTGCGGGTTATGAGCCCGCCGGAATCTCCTGGCTATCCCATCCCGCTACCAGTTCCTATCGGAGTGTCGTAGTTAAGGGTTGTGATTCAGAAATCGCAGGCGGGCAGGACGGTCGGGCGGGCAAACGCCTTTGGCGGTGGCCCACCGAGAGAGGCCATGACACGGATTGCGCTGATCGCGCACGACGAGAAGAAACCGGACCTGATCGAGTTCGTCCGCCAGCACGAGAAGCGCCTCGGCGAGTGCGACCTCATCGGAACGGGAACGACGGGAAAGCGGATCACCGAGGAGACGTCCCTGAGCGTCGAGCGCATGGCGTCGGGCCCGCTCGGCGGGGACATGATGATCGGGGCGGAGGTCGCAAAGGAAGCGCTCGACGGCGTGATCTTCCTACGCGACCCGCTTCGCGCTCAGCCCCACGAGCCCGACATCACGGCACTGTTGCGGATCTGTGACGTCCACGACACGCCGCTCGCGACGAACCTCGCGAGCGCAGCCTGTCTGATCGAGGGCATTTAGACGGAGGGAGTGCCACGCTTTTGGACGATATCGACCGCCTCGGCGTCGATCGTCTCGACGTCGAGGAAGTGGGGAACGTAGTTTCGCTTCTCGAAGTCCATGCGCTCGTCCTCGGTCCCGATGACACACCACAGCTGTGGTTGCTCCGGGCCGTGCCAGTCACCGTTTCGCGAGATCGAAAAGAGGACCATCTCCTGGCCGTCGTAGTTGATGATCCCGTCCTTTCGGACGCCGGGGTCCCCGTGGATGATCAGGCGCTTCATGGCCCCGAGTTCGGCGGATGACGGATTAAGCGCTTCGAATGATCGACAACGCTTTCCTTTCGACGGTGGTAGCCACGCCAAATGAATCGCTTCCTGCGTGCGATAAGCGCCGGTCTCGCCGCGACGACCGTGATGTCGCTCGTGTTCCTGTTCAGTCAGGTCCAGACACGCCAGCAGCTCGGTGCTCCCGAGGCGATCGCCCGGTTCGCGGGCGTGCCCGAACACCACATCATCGGGTTCGCGATCTTCGCCGCAGCCGGCGTTCTCCTATGGCCCGTCGTCTTCGTCTTCGCCCGCGATCTACTTGCGAACCTTCCCGGCGGCCGCGACGCGGTCGGTCAGGGGCTACTGTTCGGGCTGCTGTTGTGGGTGCTGTTTTTGATCCTTGGAACCGGCGAACTGACGTGGCCGTTCGTGATTCTGTACCTCTTTTTCACCCTGATCGGGCATCTCGTCTACGGGTTCACCCTCGGGTTCGGTTACGAGCGGTTGGCCTAATCGCGGCCTTCGTGGGGCTGATCGCCGGTCGTCTGCACCTGTTCGAGGCGGTTCTCGAACCACTCCCACTCCTTCGTGAACTGGCCGTGTTCTTTGAGCCCCCAGACGTCCGCGTCCATCACGATCCGTCCCGCCCGGTAGGACTGGATCATGTTGTACAGCCAGATCACCTGTCCGAGGGCGATCAGGGCGGCCCCGATCGAGGCGGTGATCTGTAGCGGGAGAAACTCCGCCGGATAGCTCGCGGACCGACGCGGTAGCCCGAGCATCCCGAGGAGCAACATCCCGAACGACAGCAGGTTCACCCCGATAAAGGACAGCCAGAAGTGCGCCGCCGCGAGGCGCTTGTCGTACATCCGACGGCTCATCAGCGGGAACCAGTAGTAGACGGCCGCGAAGACGGCAAAGGGAATCGTCCCGGTGATGAAGAAGTGGAAGTGACCCACGACGTAGTAGGTGCCGTGATACAGCAGGTCGACGGGGATCGATCCGAGGAACACCCCCGTCACGCCGCCGAAGATGAGCGTCGAGATGCCGCCGATACAGAACAACATCGGCGCTTCGAGCCGGATGTCCCCGGTCCACAGCGTCGTGATCCAGTTGAAGACCTTTACCGCGGTCGGGACTGCGATCGCGATCGTCACCGCCATGAACGCACCCCTGAGCTGCGGGTCGATACCCGTCGAAAACATGTGGTGGGCCCACACGCCGAAGGAGAGCACCCCGATTGCCATCGTCGAATAGACGACGAACTTGTAGCCGAACAGCTTGCGGCCGGCGAACTTCGGCAAGACGAGGCTGATCAGCCCGAACGGCGGCAGAACGAGGATGTACACTTCGGGATGGCCGAAGAACCAAAACAGGTGTTGATAGAGGATGTAGCCCCCGTGTTCGATCGCGAAAAACGACGTCCCGATGTTTCGATCCAGCAACAGCATGACGAGCACGGCGCCAAGCAGCGGGAACGCAAAGAGGATCAATCCCGCCTGAACGAGCAGCGTCCACGAGAGGATGTCGAGCCGTTCCCAGGTGACGTCCGGCGAGCGCTCGGCGAAGATCGTCGCGATGAAGTTGATCGCGGCGATGGTCGTACTGATCCCCGAGAGGTGCAACCCGAGCAACGCCATGTCGGTCTGGGGGTTCGCCGTCAGGGTCGACAACGGCGGGTAGAGCGTCCAGCCGACGTCAATGGGCTCAAACCCCATCAACAGCGTCGAGAGGGCCGGCGCGATCGGTGCGAGAACCGTCGCCAGCGAGTCGCTGATGATCCCGAACCGGATCAGTACGGCGGCGGGCGGCAGGAGCCAGAAGCCGATGGCGTTGATCCGGGGAAACGCCATGTCGTCGGCGCCGATCATGATCGGCAAAAAGTAGTTCGCGATCCCGAAGAGGATCGGCGTCGCGAACAGGAACAGCATCGTGAGCCCGTGGGTCGTGAAGAGTTCGTTGTACGTTTGGATGCCGAAGACTTCGGCGTTGGGCGTCAGTAGCTCCGTGCGGGCCATCAGCGCGTCGGTCCCCCCCCAGAGGAACATGAACACCCCGAAGGTGAGATAGAGCAGCCCGATGTCGCGGTGGTCGACGGTCGTCAGCCAGCGTACCACCCCGGTCGGTTTCGAGGTGACGAAGCCGTAGCCGGTCGCGACCCCGCCGTCGGGCTGGAGCTCCGAGACCGACCGATCGCCCTCGTCGGCGATCCCCGCCGTCGATCCGCGCAGTCGGCGAGCGCTCCACAGACAGGCAACGAGAAGGACGACACCGAGCAGTGCCCCCCCAAGCAGTTCAGTGTACATATGAGTCGGATCCCCGATCATCTCCGCGCGGTACTCCGATCCCGATCGACCCCGCGTCGTGCGGTTTCGAACCCGGACAGCAGTACCAATTCACGATCCGAACTTGGTCGGAGGACACATGAACCTTTGCAGGAGCGACGGGCAACCAAACGGGTTTTAAGCCGCCACGTGTAATTCTCAGTCAAGAATGGAGATCCCACGACGGTTCAACACCTACTGTCCGTACTGCAACGAACACCACGAACACGAACTGGAAAAGACCCGCACCGGTCGCCAGACCGGCATGAAGTGGATCGACCGCCAGCGCGAGCGCCAGAGCGGCATCGGTAACGACGGCAAGTTCTCGAAGGTCCCCAGCGGTGGGAAACCGACGAGCAAGACCGACTTCAAGTACCGCTGTGGCGAGTGTGGCAATGCCCACCTGCGCGAGGGATGGCGAGCCGGCCGCGTCGAGTTCCAGGAGTAATCATGGCAGGAAACTTCTATCAGGTCGCATGTCCGGACTGCGAGAACGAACAGGTCGTCTTCGATAAAGCCTCCTCGGCGGTCGCGTGTGCGGTCTGCGGGCACACGCTCGCCCGACCGACCGGCGGGAAGGCCACTATCGACGGCGAGATCGTCGAAACCGTCGAGAACCGCTCGACGGACACCGGTAACAGGGTCGAGGCTCGATAATGAAGTACAGCGGCTGGCCCACCCCCGGCGAACTCGTCGTCGGCAAGATCGAGGAGATCGAGGACTTCGGCGTCTTCGTCGACCTGCTCGAGTACGAGGACAAGCAGGGGCTGATCCACATCTCCGAGGTCGCCTCGGGCTGGATCAAGAACGTCCGCGATCACGTCCGCGTCGGTCAGACCGCCGTCTGTAAGGTGCTGGAAGTCGACAAGGGCTCCCAGCAGATCGACCTCTCGCTGAAGGACGTCAACGAGCACCAGCGAAAGGAGACCATCCAGCGCTGGAAGAACGACCAGAAGGCCGACAACTGGATGACGATCGCCTTCGGCGAGGACGTCGCGGACGAGACCTACACCGCGGTCGCAAACGAACTGATCGAGGTCCACGGCGGACTCTACGAGGGGTTCGAGCAGGCGGCCATTCACGGTACCGAGGCGCTCACCGAGACCGATCTCGACGACGAGAAGATCGATGCGATCGTCGAAACCGCCCGCGAGAACGTCTCGGTGCCGTACGTTACCGTCACGGGCTACGTCGATCTGGTCTGTTCGACGGAGGCGGGCGTCGACGCCGTCAAGGAGGCCCTAGAGGTCGCCGAAGGTAACGGCGAGATCAGTACCGAGATCGACCTCGAAGTCACCTACGTCGGCGCGCCCGAGTACCGCATCCGGGTACAGGCGCCCGACTACAAGACCGCCGAATCCGAGCTCGAACGGAGCGCCGAGCGCGCGAGCGCCGCCATCGCCGAACTGGGTGGCAGCGGCGAGTTCCACCGCGAGCGCCGGACCGACGACGAGTAACGGCAGAGAGCGATGAAATCCGATATCCGGATCTGTCGCGAGTGGCGAACGAACCACGACCGTCCGGTGTACACCCTTTCTACGACCTGTCCCGACTGCGGAGGCGAGGCGGTAAACAGCGCTCCCGCACCCTTCTCGCCCGAGGACCGCTACGGCGAGTACCGACGCGCACTTAAGCGACGGGAGCGCGAGTGAGGGTATGGACGACATCGCAGTCGAGACGCTCGCGGAACCCGAACTCGACGAGCCGGTGTTGATCGAGGGGCTCCCGGGCGTGGGTCACGTCGGAACCCTCGTCGCCGAACACCTCATCGAAGAGGCCGATGGCGAGCTCGTCCGGCGGATCCACTCCGAGCACCTCCCGCCGCAGGTCACCGTCTCGGAGTCGGGTGTCGCCGAGCTCGTCTCCGTCGACTGCTATCACGTCGCCCTCGACGAGCGTGACGCGCTCGTCGTGACCGGCGACCAACAGGCCGCAAGCGGTGTCGGCCACTACCGAATCACCGAGGGCGTCCTCGACGTCGCGGCGGAGTTCGGGACGGACGAACTCCTCGCGCTCGGGGGCGTGCCGACCGGCGAACTCGTCGAGGACCACGCCGTGCTCGGGGCTGCCTCGGACGAATCGGTCGTCGAGACGCTCGAATCTGTAGGAGTGGAGTTCCGGGAGAACGAACCCGAGGGGGGTATCGTCGGGATCAGTGGCCTGCTCGTGGGGCTGGGCGGTCACCGCGGGCTGGATGCGGCCTGCCTGATGGGTGAAACCAGCGGCTATCTCGTCGATCCCAAGAGCGCACAGGCGGTGCTCGGGGTCCTCCAAGAGCACCTCGGCTTCGAGATCGACCTCACAGATCTCGAAGAGCGCGCCGACGAGATGGAGGACGTCGTCGAGCGGATGCAGGAGATCGAAGACCAGAACGTGCCGACCGAGGACGACCTCCGGTATATCGGCTGAGCCGGAGCCGATCCGCATCGCGAAGCTTCTTTGTGCCCGCTTCCCTACCGACGGACGTGCAGTCCGACCAGGTGTGGTTTCTCCCGTGGTGGCTCGTCGTCGGGGTGTTCGCCGGACTCGTCGTCGCCGTCCTGATCGCGGGCGTCTTCGTCGCCGGCTCGCGGCTGTTTCCCGACGAGCGCCGCGGGCCGACCGCCGGCGGGGAAACCCGGAAACGCGCGGAGATCCGCCGGTATCTCGGCGCCATCGACGAGGAGTTCGTCGAGAGCTACGAGCTCTCGGGGACGCCAATTGAGTTCTATCTGCCGAAACGAGACGTCGCGATCACGTTCGACGCGCGGGTCTTTTTCCGAATCGAACCGACCGCCACGCACGCGGTGCTCGTCGAACACGAGATGCCGGGGGTCCACCTCGGGCGGCGCCTTCCCTTCGAAACGCCCGATCTGACCGCCGGGCCCGACACCGACGAACCCACGCGGACCGCCTTTGCGGTGCTCGGTCTCCCGACCGACGCGAGCCGGGCCGAGGTGAGAGCCGCCTACCGGCGAAAGGTCAAACGCGTCCATCCGGACCACGGCGGGGATAGCGAGTCGTTCAACCGGGTCAAGACCGCCTACACCGTCGCCCGGGAGCACGCGAGCGAAAGCGAAGCCGAGACCACCCCGCCGTCGACCGCCTGAACCGCGCTTCCGATACGCTCATAGCTCCGGCGACGAACCCTCCCCCGTGTTCGAGGAGTGTGTCTTTCGAGATCGAGCGCTCTACGTCCCTGACGAGCGGACGCTCGTGCTCGCGGACGTCCATCTGGGTCGGGATCGCGCCTCGAACGTCCAGCTTCCGCTGGGCGAGCGCCGCGACCTGCTCGAGCGACTCGACGCGCTCCTCGCGCGGTTCGAGCCGCGTGAGGTGGTCGTCGCGGGCGACCTGCTTCACAGCTTCGACCGCCTCCCGCGAGCGGTCGAACGGAGCCTTCGGGAGGTCGAACGGCGAGTCGACACCGCGGGCGCCCGCCTCGTCGTCACGCGGGGCAACCACGACACGATGCTGAAGTCGGTGTTCGATCCGGTAGCGGAGTACGCCGTCGGGGATCTGGTGGTCTGTCACGGCCACGAACGCCCGCCGAGCGGGGGCGACGCTGCGGGCTACGTCATCGGGCACGTCCACCCGGCGATCACGATCGAGGGGCGAAAACGCCCCTGTTATCTCCGGGGGCCGGCCGACGGCGGTGCGGTCCTCGTCCTACCGGCGTTCACCCGGCTGGCCGGCGGGGTGGACGTCGCGCGCGTGCGGTCGTTTCGCTCGCCGCTGCTCGGAGACCCGAACGTCTACCGGCCGGTCGTCCGCGACGAGGCCAGCGACGAGACGCTCCCGTTCCCGCCGCTTGGCGAGTTTCGTACCCTGCTCTGATCACAGCGGGAGAGTCAAACTGATTGCGACGTCGAATCCTCGAGAACGGCCTCGCTCGCGACCCGCCCGCTTTTCATCGCGCCCTGAATCGACGACCACTGGGTGTGATCGCCGGCGAGATAGACCGACCCCTCGGGAGCGCGCACGTCGGGAAGGGTAGTGTAGAACCCCGGCGGCTGGACGAACTGCGAGAACGGAACCCGGTCGGTGTGCAGCGCGGTCAACGAGTCGAACGCTCGCTCGGGATACCACGCCGAAAGCGTCCGCCGGGTTCGCTCCGTGAGCTCGCTGTCCGAGTCCGACGGCTCGCCGAGGAACGTCGCGCTCAGGAGCGTCTCGCCGTCGGGGGCGTACTCGGGGGCAACGGCGGTGTGGGGAACGATCTGGTTGGGCGCGCCGTCCTCGCCCGCGGCGTCGAGCAGCAGGCGCTTGCCGGCGTCGAGTTCGGCCCCGAGTGAATACCACTGGGTAACACAGCCCTGTGCCTCGGTCGGGATCGACTCGACGCCGGTCAGCTCGCGGGCGCGTTTCGGATCGGCCGCGACGACGACCGCGTCCGCCGTGATCGATTCACCGTCGACCGAGACATTGTCCCCATCGACTACCTCGACCTCGCGGTCGGTCTCGATCGTCGCGCCGGCCGCTCTGGCCGCGTCGACGAGCTGGTCGGGGATCGCACCCATCCCTGCCGCCGGCACGGCGATCTCGCCCCGCGAAAGCATCGCGAACGTGTAGGCGAAGGTCGCAGCCGAACTCGAAAGCGAACGGTCCAGCGTGATCCCGCCGTAGAAGGGTGCGGCGAAGTTCTCGATGAACTTCTCGGAGAAGTTCCGTTCGAGCAACGCCGCCCGAATGGACTGATCTCCACCCGAAAACAGCTCCTCGGGATCGACCGTCGAGAGTTGCCGGCGCAACACGAGCGTTCGGAGCTTATCGCCCAGCGAGATCTCTCGATTGAGCGCCGATTCGAGGGCCGCACCGGGGTCCCGCAGCGGGTCCGAGAGTACCGAGCGCTCGCCCGGCCGGGCGAGGCAGGCCCCCGGCGTGAAGTACCGAAGATCGAGCGCGTCGTAGTCGAGTTCGCGCTTGGCCGCGGGGTACTCGGTGAACAGGACCTGAAACCCCCGGTCGAACGTGTAGCCGTCCTCGCGAGTGGACCGGACCCGCCCGCCGACTTCGGGTTCCTGTTCGAACAGCGTCACGTCCGCCCCCTCACTCGCCAATCGGCGAGCACAGACCAGCCCGGCGAGCCCGCCGCCGACGACCACGACGTTCATTACATCGTGTTCGGAGGCGGGCTACTAAGTCCTACCCGTCGCGGGGACGGGAAACCATTAGTCGCCGGCCAACCCACGCCTGGTATGGAAACCACAGCTGCGTTTCTCGGACTGGACTGTATCGACTGCGGCCAGCGCTTCGACGCGGACACCCAGCGCTGTCCCGACTGCGGCGGGATCCTCGATCCGACCTACGACTACGACACGATCGACCTCACCCACAAGAACCTCGCCGAGCGCCCGTTCGACTCGATGTGGCGCTACGAGGAGCTACTCCCCTTCCCCCGCGAGACGGCGATCACGATGGACGAGGGCGCGACGCCGCTGGTCGAGTGCGAGAAACTCGCCGAGGAGATGGGCGTCGGGCGCGTGCTGCTCAAAGACGAGGGGCGCAATCCGACGGGCAGCTTCAAGGACCGCGGCCAGACGGTGGCGATGACCGCCGCCGCCCAGGAAGACGCGAGCGATATCGCACTGGCCTCGGCCGGTAACGCCGGGCAGGCCGCCGCCGCCTACGCCGGTCGGGCCGACATCGACTCGCACGTCTTCCTCCCGTCGAGAGCGGGATTCACGAACAAGGCGATGGTGAACGTTCACGGGGGCGATATGACCGTCGTCGGCGGGCGGATCGGCGACGCGGGGGCGGCCTACGCCGACGCGATGGCCGATGAGGGCGAGGAGGACGGCTGGCACTCCGTGCAGACGTTCGTCACCCCGTATCGTCACGAGGGCAAGAAGACGATGGCCTACGAGATCGTCGAACAGCTCGACTGGGAGGCCCCCGACGCCATCGTCTACCCGACCGGCGGCGGGGTCGGGCTCGTGGGCATGCACAAGGCCGCGACCGAACTCCGAGACCTGGGCCTGATCGACGACCTCCCCGCGATGTACGCTGCCCAGTCGACGGGCTGTGCGCCGATCGTCGAGGCCTTCGAGGAGGGAAAGGAGCGTCACGAACCGATCGAACACCCCGACACTATCTGTGGCGGCATCGAGATCCCCGACCCCGGCGCGAGCCCGTGGATCCTCGAGTGCCTGCGCAAATCGGGCGGCGGCGCGGTCGCGACGCCCGACGAGGAGATCCTCGAGAGCGCGATCGCGGTCGCGAAGGGCGAGGGACTGGAGATGGGCGCGACCTGCGCGGCCGCCGCGAGCGGTGCGTGGAAACTCGCCGACGATGGTGAGTTCGACGCCGACGACACCGTCGTTCTCCTGAACACCGCCACCTCGAACAAGGACAGCGACGTGCTTCGCAGTCATCTGATGGGAAAGGGGATCTGAGCCACGAGGATCGGTCTCGCATCTCATTAGCTGGAACAGATATATCCTTTAGCCTCGTCTAATAGTAGTCGATTGATGGTCCTCCGAACGATCGCGCGGTTCGAACACCGGACGGATTCGGGGTCGAGCTCCCGAACCGAGGGGACGGCGTGAGCGGCTGGGTCGAGATCGCGACGATCGCGTTCGTCACGCAGTTGGCCGTGTTGCCCGGCGAGAAGGGCCAGTTCATCATCGCCGGCCTCTCGACGCGCTACAGCCCGTGGACGGTCGTCGGCGCCGCCGGGTTGGCGTTTGGAGGCTGGACGGCCCTCGAGATCCTCTTCGGCAGGGCGCTACAGACGGCCCTCTCCCCGACGGCGCTGACCGTGCTGACCGGCGGGTTGTTCCTGCTGTTCGCGGTCTTGCTCTACCGGTCGATGCCCGCGGACGACGGGGAGCGAACCGACGGGGGTCAGACGCCACTCGCGCCGGACCTCGACGCACCGACCGTGTTCGGGCGCGACCTCTCGGAATCCGTCGGTGGGTTCGTTCCGATCTTCCTGCTGATGGCGACCGGCGAGTTCGGCGACAAGACCCAACTGGTGACGATCGGACTGGCGGCCCAGTACGGTGCGACCAGCGCCATCTGGGCCGGCGAGATGCTG
>NZ_RDQG01000078.1:0-87320 GCF_003697815.1 Halalkalicoccus subterraneus
CGGGAGATTTTCGACATGGATCATCGGCAATCTTCCGCTTCAATTCCTTTGAACTAACGGACGAATCCGACGCCGTCTAGTGATTCACCAGAGCCGTCTGTTGTTGAATGACCTCAACGCGGATACTTCCGTCATCCTCAAGGTGCCAGCGAAGCTGGTCGCCATCGTCAATCCCAAGCTTGCGTCGAATACGGGCAGGGATATTCGCCTGATTCCCCGATACCTTACTTTCGGCGTCGATTCGGTCACTACTCATGTCGATCGATACGAGACAGTGCTTGAAAAGTCTAGTGTGCCAGCACACTACTCCGTGAGAGAGGCAACCTGCTAGAGAAAACAGAAATAGAACCAGCTCGTGAAATGGCGATATGCTGCACTCAATTACTTCTTCGAAGCTTATCCGAGTAATTGGTACGAACGGACAGCAGTGAAAGGTATAGGAGTCGATCGATCGCACTGTTCTGCAGTCGAAGTATATTCGAACGTTTCACGCTGACGTTCGTTTTAACCGACTCTGGGAACACGATGAACTCTTTCAGCTGTGGCATCATGAGTGTGGCCAGCACGTAACCGCCGGTTTCCACCGCATATTCGCCGATAACGGTGGAATACTCTCTGGCTATCCCAGCTGTCTGAGCGCGACGGCGATCAAGAACGAGAAAGCAACTGGCCACTGAACTGACAGGGGCTATTGCTATTTATGCGATCGAACGTTCGAGAGGTGATTCAATTGAATGATGGTAGCACTCCCGCCAGTAGCTCCTCTGAGACAAGAAACAAACGATCCGATCGTTTTAGCTTGCTCTGGGTCATGGAGACTTCTAAACAGCTGTCGTCTGCATAACTATGACCGTTTGACGGCACAAGCTCCTCATGCTGATGGCGCAGTTCAGAGAGTCGTGTTTCTGCATCTGAGCCACGTGATCGCTACGTTCACCGTAGCTACTCAGAATGACTCGGGGTCTCGATCATGCTCTTCTCCGGGTGCTGGCGGTGTTCGGTCACTATAGCCTTCGCGGCCGATCGCCTTCTTATTCACTAACCCGATAACGGCCTGTCGAACGTCCTCGGATGAATCAAACCGTTCGCCCTCAAGTGGCTCGAGCACGTTTCGAAACGACTGAGAACCATTTGGAAGCTGCAGGCTCTCATCGCCATACGTGTCGATCAGCTCCGTACAGTCCGCTGGGTACTCAACTGTGGTAAGTTCCTCTGCAAGGGCTCCAAACTCGATTCCTTGTTCTCGTGTTCGATCCGTCGGTTCTGGTTGGGTCACTGTATTCTACATTATTGTTCATGTAAGCACGGAAAACGTTTGGCATTCTATACCTAAATGAGAGGAAGGTCCTACAAGGGGTAATTCCATTACATCCTACCCAAACTATAATAATAGAGTATGCTGTATCCCAATCTGGATTAGCGACCGATTATCGTAGCTCATATCGGATTCGCTGATTCGGGCCATGTACGACTGGTCATTACCCCCGCGCTCAGCGGGGGATTCACGTGTCTTCACCGCTGTTAAGTACTCAAAGATACTACCACAAATACCGTGTATAATAGGAAATATTGTACCTGGAGTGGACGACCATCTCGATTATAATCTCCGAATGAACAGTAATCTGTCATGTGATAACCGGAACTTCAACACCGGCGAAGTCATACTTTGTCGCCAAGGTACAGGGTGGGTTTAGTGTCTGACTCTTAACCCTTTGCCGGATAGTCAGGGACCTCAATAGATCCCGCCAGAATCAAACCAGTGCCGTTCTATATCAGTGATGTGCCCTCACTCTCCTCTTATCCACAGCTCGCTGGCGACCTCTTTGAGACCGTCCAACAATCGGGGACGTTCAGTGACTCGAAAACGTTCGTCGACGCCGTTCCTGACCATGAGCTGGCCGAGGTCAGAGAGCGATTTGAGCGAGAGCACACAGAGCCTGACTTCGATACGAGAGAGTTTGTCTCCGAGTCGTTCACGCTCCCAGAAGATCCCGTCACCGCAGCCGATCCCTCAACGGTTTCGATGGAATGGTACATCGACGAGCTCTGGAAGCATCTCATCAGGAATCCCAGTGAGGAACACGAATGGAGTACGCGGCTATCTGTCCCACGCCAGTACGTGATCGCCGGTGGACGATTCCGAGAATCCTACTACTGGGATACGTACTTCGCCGCCATCGGATTAGCTGTCACAGGGCGGATCAACCTCATTGCCGACCTCGCTGAGAATTGTGCGGCACTTATTGATCAGTATGGCTGTGTCCCGAACGGAAACCGTCTCTATTATGTAAGCCGATCACACCCGCCGATGTTCTGCCACCTCCTCGACATCCTCGAGAGTGAACGCGGAATTGAAGCAGTCCGATCGTATCTCCCGGAACTACGACGCGAGTACGAGTTCTGGATGGACGGCTCGGAAGACGTGACCGTCACCGATCCGGCGTCCCGTCGCGTCGTTCATACCGAGCAAGGCGTACTTAACCGACACTGGGATGACCGTGCCGCCCCACGTGAAGAATCTTACCGGGAGGATGTCAACCTCGCGGAGACATCCGGAAGAGAGAAGCGACAGCTTTACCGAGACATCCGAGCAGCCTGCGAGTCAGGTTGGGACTTCAGCAGCCGGTGGCTTGCGAACCAAGACGATTTAGCAACAATCCAGACGACAAAACTACTTCCGGTCGATCTGAACGCGTTGTGTTACGCGATGGAGAACAAGCTCTCGCGGTGGGAGCGGACATTCGGAAACCAAGAGCGTGCCGAACGGTACGCTCGAACCGCAGAAAGGCGGCGGCGAGCGGTCAATGAACACTGCTGGGATGATGAAGCGGGCTTTTATTTCGATTACTGCTGGTCCAAGGGATGCCTGACCGAGACATGGTCACTTGCAGCGGTCGTCCCCCTTTTCTGTAGAATGGCCACGGAAGAGCAGGCGGCTGAGGTCGCAGCTCACCTTGAAGAACGCTTTCTCCATTCCGGTGGACTAGTGACGACGCTAACGGAATCAGGTGAGCAGTGGGACGCGCCGAACGGCTGGGCACCGCTTCACTGGATGGCAGCTGTCGGCCTCCATCAGTATGGTCACAGGAGACTTGCGGAGATAATCGCCGGCCGATGGCTTGATCTCAACCGAGAGGTGTTCGACCGCAACGGTCTCATGCTTGAGAAATACGACGTGACGGGTGGCTCTGGTACAGGCAGTGGAGGCGAGTACCCGGTGCAGTATGGATTTGGGTGGACTAATGGCGTTGCGCTCGCGTTACCGGCACTGTTCTACTAGGATCCCGTACTACTGTGGTGATAATCACTGTGGAGTAGGGGGAGAACACTTGTCAAGAGCGCTCTAGAGGTAAGATTTCAGTTGTAGTTCCAAGTGGTGGGGGTACGCGCAACTCTCGCCATCTCGATTCGCTCTAGGGTTTCGATGGCCATATCGTAATTCTCGTTCGGCATCAGGTAGCCGTCGGCCCCGTTGAAGCTGAACGGTGGTTGACCAGTATGCTCCCACTCCGTTTTGCGGCCTCGATCCCCGAATAAACCCGCTCGCAGATCGTATCGACTTCTAGCCGGGCGACTGTATTCATGATATTCAGAAGTGTACCTGGTAGGATTGCCCTCGTCGATCTCCAGAGCGAGATTTATATCGGCGCATGCAGAGCGGTGGCGCTCTCGTTTCGTGTGGGAAAGGTGAGTCCACAATGCCCATGACAAGCGCAGCAGGTGGACTCACCCAACACTGAGGATTCCAGACACCTCATGTGTGCTATCGTCGAGGGATGATAGACGATAACACACACAGTATTATCCCCATCTCTATTCAATAGAGATGCTGTCCCACGCAGGCCTTTATTACAGGAGCACGTTTTCGATCGTACTCTCATGGCTAACCAGCAACGCGGGAAACCACATAGCTGACAATAACTCCCTCCTACAACCTCTCTCTCCTACTTATAACTTCAAGTAGCCCTCCCTTTGTTTACTAGTAGTAGAGGGAAGTGAAACAGATCCGTCAACTGTGGCTTCGAACGCATATTACACCACGGTATAATCAATCGGACACTGCTTTGTGCAACACCGAGTCCTTCTTGATAAGCTGTGTTGCACAAATTCCGGTCTCTGACACACTCTCGGCAGACGATCTATTCGCCTACTAGTCAGTCCCTCAATTGTAGGTCGGTCTCAGAGTAAACGAAGAAAAGAAGGTGAACAAGCAAATTCTCGTTTGCCACGCATAGATTCAGTATTTTAACTAGTATTTATTGTCCCAAAATGTAGTGGAACCTTGTGATTACTAATGGAAATAGTATCCAATCACCGATATCCTAAGTAGATTCAGACCTGTCTCTAGACTCTAGCATTATACACAATATTTACTATTGATTCATAATCAATAACATATGGAGCATATAGGATTTCATCCATTAGCAGTCTATATCGAGGATACAACCGCTCATACCAGCGATTTAATATTCCTAAGTTTCGACCCTATGCTCTCGACAGTATTGAAGGAGCAAGTGATGAAAGGGAGTAGGTTGATTGTATAGACGCGATGGCACTCTCAGAAATCGACCACCTCAACGACGAAATGGAACAGTGTATCGACAGTTGCTTCGAGGCCGCACAAGCATGCGAATGGTGTGCCGACGAATGTGCGGGCCATGGTGAAGACATGGCTGAGTGTCTCCGCCTCTGTCGAGACGTCGCCGACCTCGCGACCCAGTGTGCACGGATGTGTGCACGTGGCTCGACGTTCCACACGCAGACTGCCGAACTGTGTGCCGAGGCCTGCGAAGCGTGTGCTGAGGAGTGCGAACAGCACGACCACGACCACTGCCAGCTCTGTGCAGAGGTCCTGCCCGAGTGCGCTGACGCGTGCCGTGAGATGATCGAAGCGATGGACTAACTCCGCTTCACAGTATTCCATTCCATGTTTTTCCAACTGATAGCCGTAGCACTCCTACAAGAATCGATACTCCCACAGTGGCTCATCGAGCTCGGAGCTCGGCTCGAACAAGCGTTTGCACCGATTAGAACCATTCTCGAACCGATCCTCTCGAATCCAGTAGTCGCAGGGGTCTGGGTACTACTTGTGATCGCGTCATCGGCTGTTCTTTGGTGGGATCTCCGGGAACATAACCAACCGTTGCCCTCGATGATGAAGTTCGTTTGGACGCTTACCGTTCTGTATTCCGGGCCGATCGGACTCGCTATCTACTGGTACACCGGACGGACGCAGATCAGTCGTGATTCGTTCTGGCGACGGGGTTCCCGCTCGACAAGTCACTGCTACTCAGGCTGTGGTGCGGGTGAGATCGTCGGTATTACTCTTGCACAGGGCATTCTCGCGCTCAACACCGTTTGGGTCGTCCTGATTACGTTCGGCTTTGCATACTTGTTCGGCTATGGACTCAATATCGGGCCGCTGATGCAGGAAGGCGAGAGTTTCCGGGAGGCCACGAAGGATGCCGTCTTCAGCGAAACGCCAAGCATCACGGTCATGGAGATCGCGGCTATCGGTACTGATCTGCTGTTGGCGGGTACTGCTGGGATAGGAAGTATCCTGTTCTGGATGGCGATGGCGTTCTCGCTATCGATCGGGTTCATCGCAGCGTACCCGGTTAACGTCGGTCTGATCTTGTTCGGTGTGAAAGAAGGGATGATGAATCCTCAGGAGATGCGGTAATCAGTTTGGAGGCCGACAAGATACTTGCACAATCGCTCGATCAGGGATAGAAAAACCCGAACCCTGCCGCCGAATCAAAAGATGAACGCTAGGCAACTCAGCGAAAATAGCATGACAGAGAGATACGTAAACTGCCCCAGAGGGCACACAGGATGAAGTGGCTCTTTCTTGCCATTGGAATTGTCCTTCTTGTGAGCGCCGCGTCCGACTTGCTGTGGACGACACTGTGGGTCGAAGGCGGTGCTGGTCCGCTCACGTCCCGATTGATGGCCTGGACGTGGCGAGTGTTTCGGCGGGTCTGTCGGCAGAACTCGCGAGTCCTCGCACTCGCTGGACCGGTGATTTTCGTACTCACTCTTGTCGTCTGGATTACCCTCCTCTGGGGCGGTTGGACGCTCGTTTTCGCCGGGGGTGAGAGCACCCTCATAGATACGATGAACAGAGGCCCGATCTCGTGGTCCGACCTGCTCTATTTTGCAGGCTATACCATGTTCACACTGGGGACAGGGGATTTCGTGCCACGGGAGGGTATCTGGCAGATCATCTCTGTCCTCACGACTGGCAGCGGAATGCTTGTCGTCACTTTGAGCGTCTCGTATACGTTGTCGGTCCTCGATGCGGTCACGCAGAAGCGCTCGTTTGCCAGCGGTGTGACCGGCCTCGGGACACACAGCAATGCTCTCGTTCGCACGGCGTGGGACGGTACGGGATTCTCCGGATTCGATCTCGCACTTAATACGTATGTCTCCCAACTAAACACCCTGACCTCGAACCACAATGCCTACCCGGTTCTTCATTACTTCTACAGTCCGCAAGCCGAACAGTCACCAGTGGTCGCGATTGCAATCCTCGACGAAGCGTTGACGATATTTCGCTTCGGTATTTCCGAAGAGTACCGACCGAACAATGTGATTGTCACGAATGCGCGTTCGAGCGTCCAGAGCTACCTTGAGACCCTTCACGGCGCGTTCATACAGCCTGCAGATGAGGCTCCACCGCCACCGGATCTCGGGCCTCTTCGTGAAAGCGGCCTTCCGACGACTACCAACGAGGCATTCCTTACAGAGCTCGAGACGCTGACCAATCGTCGGCGTACATTGCTTGGGCTTGTCAATTCGGATGCCCGGCAATGGCCCTCCGGCGAAATCCCTCTGGAAGAAGCCGAAAACGGGTAACTATGACAGAACTGATTGCTTCGAATCGATCGCCTCCGAATCGCCTCTCGGCGCAATAGTAATTACTACCAAGGCTGTTATGTATAGTATAGGATATACTATACAAGAGAGGGTCGACGGCGAGTTCGATACAGTCGTCGAGAAAACCATAAATGCTCTGTCAGAGGAGGGGTTCGGTGTCCTCTGTAATATCGATGTCCAAGCGACGTTTGCGAAGAAACTCAACAGGCAGTTTCGTCAGTATCGCATTCTCGGCGCGTGCAATCCTGAACTCGCCTACGAAGGACTCGAAGCGAAATTGAGCTGGGAGCACTCCTTCCGTGTAATGTCATCGTCTACAAGACGGCGGGGGGAATAGTGACTGTAAGTACAGTCGATCCGGATCAACCCGTTGGGATAGCCAATAACCCCGACCTTGATCCAATCGCTGAGGATGTCTCCGAACGATTCGAGCGGGTCCTCTACTCACTGTGAGTGACTGGTGGTCGACTCCTCGTCGACGGTTCCTCCAAGCCCTGACCGGAGCGGGCGTGAGCGCTCTTGCAGGCTGTTCGACACTCGATGGGATGACGCCCGAAAGCGATCCCAAACTCGCGTCGCCGCGCTCACCACCCTCTGAGTCAGCTGATACGACCGCCACGTTGCGATCGACAGCTGGTACCGTTCAACCGAGCGCGGACGCAGCCAGTCGAGCCGGTTACCGTCGGTTCGTTCGTCTTTGGATCCGGAGAACGGTACGACGCGATCGTTAATGCCGAAAATCCCGGATTATGGGAACTACGCGCTACTGCTCTCGACGGCAATGAATCGCCAGCAACCGCCGTTCTCTCATATGAAGGGAGCAGTGAGTCACAGTCACCGACCATTCCATCATCGAACGGACGACAACTATCGTACGACGATCTTCAGGCGATCTCACCGCTAGAGGGTATCGATGGAGAGCCGGACAGAACATTCGATCTAACGCTGTCGGCGAGTAGCGAGTCTGATGCGTGGTTGATTGATGGCCAAGCGTATCCTGATGCCGACTTATTCTCCATTCGAGAAGGTGAACACGTCCGGGTTCGAATGGTAAATCATAGTCCTGTTCTCCACCCAATGCACCTCCACGGACACTTCTTCCAAGTTGGAGACGCAATCAAGGACACTGTTATCGTCCCGGGACATATGGGCGAGGTGACGTTCGATTTCGTCGCTGACAATCCCGGGAGCTGGCTATTTCACTGTCACAATCTCTATCATCTTGAAGCCGGGATGGCCCGTGTGATGCGATATGTTGAGTAAGTGTCTATATTCGCAAACACCAAAAAATCCCTTCACTCCGAATAATTGTCTTGAAACGTCTAAGAAAATTGGCGTTGGAGGAGTGATGCGCTGTGTGGTTTAGGCCATCGAGCGGCAGGACTCCGCGCACTGACGGAGCGGCTCGACGCAAGCCTGACAGTGGTCGTGATCGTGCTGTTCACACTCGTCAGCGCAGGCTTCACACACGTCGGCGCATGTTTCAGCGATGTCACTGTTGAACTGCGAGCCCGACGCACAGAGCTGAGCGCACGTAGAGGCGACAGTGACCACGTCGCGACAGAGACGGAGACACTCCTCCATCTCCTCGCCTTTGCCGGTGCACTCATCGGCGCAGTGCGCGCAGACCTTCACGGCTTCGTGGCAGTTATCGATACACTCGCGAGTCGAATCGTCGAGCAGATCGTTGATCTGAGCCATCGCGTTCAGTACTACGAGAGACTCCTTTTCCTGAGTTGTGGTTAACAATCTAATCGATAAGCGAGCAATTCGTCCTGTCTATCTAGTGCCCCGAGAAGACCGGTATCGGTCATTTGAGGGTAAACAAATCAACAACCAGCCCATATCGTGGCGAATCATCCCTTCCAATTGTTTTACAACCTGAAATAGTAGATCGGTCAGTCCGTAGTTTGTAATAGTGGGACGAAGATCCATTTCAGGCCAAAGCGTCTATTCATCGGCTGCCTGTCTGAAGGACTCGTACTGGGCGCTGATCTCCTTCGCGCATGACGAGCAACAGACGTGATACAGATCCCCTGACTCAACTTTAACTGTCTCTCCATCTCCCGAAATCGAATTTCCACAGATCGAACATTCGATGTTGAGACCAGTAGTCCCGAACTGTGGTTTCCACGACGATTCGAGGACAGACACAACGTGATAGTCGCTCACCTGCTCGCTAGACAACACATCAGCAAATAGCGCTTGGACGTCGGACGGTGGAAGCACTGCTTTAGCGACAACTGTCGAATCGACCGTATAGAAGGCGTGTTCGATGCCGTCAATTTCCTGTAGCTGAGAGAAGACGTCGTTTGCGTGATCGGGGTGCGTATCGATCGTAACGAGACACTCGTCCTCGTTTGCGAACTTCGTTCGATCCAGCTCGACAGTGAACCGCTGGATGATGCCGAGATCACGCAATCGGTCGACACGATTTGAAACGGTTGGTGGAGAGAGCTCTACTTCCTCCGCAATGTCGCGAAACGATCGACGGGCGTCCTCTAGTAACAATTCCAAGATAACCGTATCGATTGAATCTAGTTCAACCATAAGTCCAAGAACGGGCTAGAGCGTTTTCTGGCTACTGCTATTGAATACGACAACGATGAAACCCGGACCTCACCTCATACATCATGCGGAACGATGCATATCAGTCGAATAGATGACGTTCAGCGGAGGCGGCCGAGCAGCTTATAGTCGTGATCAGGGGTGTACCGCCGGAACAGCAGGCTGTTCGACAGTACCGACACGCTCGAGAACGCCATCGCACCGGCCGCCAGCACCGGTTGGAGTAGGCCCAGCGACGCCAATGGGATCATCGCCGTGTTGTAGCCGAGTGCCCACACGAGGTTCTGCTTGATTTTCGCGAGTGTCGCGTCCGAGATGCGGATCGCCTTCACGACGTCAACTGGATCATCGCGCATCAACGTGACGTCGGCAGCCTCGATTGCGACGTCCGTGCCCGATCCGATGGCAGTCCCGACGTAGGCGACGGCGAGCGCTGGCGCGTCGTTGACGCCGTCGCCCACCATCATTGCCTTGCGCCCTTCGTCCTGAATAGCCTCAACGGCGTCGGACTTGTCCTCGGGGAGGACCTCTGCATTAACGTTCTCAGGGTTGATACCGACCTGCTTGGCGACCGCGCGGGCGGTCCGCTCGTTGTCACCGGTGATCATCATCACGTCGACGCCACGTTCCTGCAGTTGGCTTACAGCGTCCTTCGCGCTCTCCTTGACCGTGTCGGCGTCGGCAACTACGCCTACGAGTTCACCCTCGTAGGCAACCAGCATCGCCGTCTTCCCTTCGTTCTCGAGGCGCTCCATTGTCTCTTGGGCGGGCGAAGGGTCAATCCCGTTGTCGTTGAGGAGTTTCCGATTGCCGACCAACACTTCTGCACTATCGACAGTCGCTTTAATACCATGTCCCGGGACGTTCTCGAAGTCGTCGGGGTCGGTCACGTCGAGACCGCGATCGGTGGCACCATCTACGATAGCACGGGCGAGGGGGTGTTCGCTCCCGCTCTCAGCGGTAGCCGCAAGTCGAAGCACATCGTCCTCGCTAAGGCGCTCACGTGTAGTTAGTTGACCCCCATCAGCAGCGGGATCCCCGCCGTCCGCGACGGGCTGGCCGTCGTCACTAAACACAACGACATCGGTCAGCTCCATCTCGCCTTTTGTAAGCGTCCCTGTCTTGTCGAAGACGACGGTGTCGACGTCTTTCGCGCGCTCAAGGACGTCGCCGCCCTTGAACAGGACACCGTTTTGTGCACCGAGGGTCGTCCCGACCATCGTTGCTGCAGGTGTTGCCAACCCAAGCGCACAGGGGCAGGCAATCAGTACGGCCGACGCGAATACGATGATGGCAAACTCGAAGACCGATACGCCACCAGCGGCAATCGGGCCACCTGCGACGAGACCCCATAGCGGGAGCACATCGACGAAGCTGGCGAGAGTTTCGGGGAACAAGTACCAGACAACGCCCCACAGCAGAGCATTCAGGATGACCGCAGGCACGAAGTACGCCGAAATGTGGTCGGCGAGATTCTGGATGTCAGGCTGGCGTGACTGTGCTTCCTTCACCGTTTGCACGATCTGCTGGAGCGCCGTGTCCTTCCCGACTTTTGTCGCCTCAACGATGAGAACACCGTTCTCGTTGATCGTAGAACCGACAACTTCGTCGCCCTCGTTTTTCTCAACGGGGACGGACTCGCCAGTAACCATCGACTCATCGACTGCGCTCTGACCATCGACGACGACACCGTCCGTTGGTATCTGTTCACCAGGGCGGACCTTCATCCGGTCGCTAACCTCAACCTCTTCGAGCGGGATTTCTTCCTCGTTCCCCTCTTCATTGATGACAGTAGCCGTCTCGGCCTCCATCTCCAGCAGCGTCCGGAGCGCCTCGCCGGCCTGCCCCTTCGAGCGGGCCTCGAGGTAGTTGCCGAGTGTGATGAACACGAGGATGAACGCCGCCGTATCGAAGTACAGCCCACCAGCGATCATCCCGAGCAAGACCGCCACGGAGTAGACGTACGCAGTGGTCGAGCCCAGCGCGATCAGCACGTCCATATTGGCACGGCCGTTCTTCACGAGCGCCTTGTAGGAGTTCTTGTAGAATGGCCGCCCGAGCACCAGCTGGACGGGTGTCGCCAGCGCGAACGCGACCCATCCGGACGGAAGGCCGAAGAGTTCGTCTCCAATGAGCCCGAGCTCCAGCAGGTGGTCGGCCATGAACACCAGCAGGGGCAGGGACAGTACGGCGCCGAACAATGTCAGCTGAAGCTGCCGATGGGTCTCTTCTTGTCGAGCGGCCTCTCGGGCATCGCCTCCGGAGCCATCATCGGTTTCAACGTTCTCGCGGACGGGCGAGTAGCCTGCCTCCTCAATGGCATTGTAGAAGTCCGTGAGGGTCGCCTCAGATGGGTTGTACGTGACCTGTGCCTCATCAGTTGCGAAGTTGACGTTGGCCGCGACGACACTCGGCGTACGTTCGAGTGCGTCCTGCACCGTCTCCGAGCAGTTCGCACACGACATGTCCGTAATGCCGATCGTCACCGAATCCGTGACCGGCGTGTATCCAGCCTCCTCAATGGCGTCGAAGATTCGAGCGAGTGAGATCTCGTCCGGATCGTACTCGACGCTCCCCTCGTCGGTCGCGTAATTGATGTTCGCGTCTGAGACGCCATCTAAGGATGTGACAGCGTCGGCGATGGTCTGCGAACAGTTCGCGCAGCTCATCCCCCGGATGTCGATTTGGCTTCGGCGCTGACTCATTAGATACTCATACGGGCCCCTCGTTCAATCGGTTTCCCCTTTCAGGTGTTCGGTAACAGAGGGTCTGAAGTTTTGAATTCAAAGCGGTCTAGGTAACATTCTCTCGAATCAATCGGCTCCCTGCTGAAGCTGCTCGTATTTTTCCCCGAATCGAGATTCACACGATGGACAACAGAACTGATACAACTTCCCATCGATGCGGGTCGCTGTCCCTTCGCTGTCGACTGTATTCCCGCATTGGGCACAGGTAAGCGCGAACTCTGTCCCGCCCAAGTCGGGCGACCAATCAGCGCCTGCCAAGAGCGTCACTCCGAAATCTGTGATTGCTCCGTCTTCAAGTGTGTCGCCGAGCCAGCTTGCGACGTCGTTGTCCGGAACTCGTGCATAGACAACCAGATCGGCCTCGGCCGTGGTGAACACGTGTTCGACCGCTCCTTCATCAAGAAGGACATCTTTGATTGACGCGACACCCGGACCGTTCGAGGCGGCTTCTAGCGTTAACAACACGGGAATCCCCTTCCGGAGTTGCGAGTGATCGACATCCAGCGTGAACCGATTGATGATGCCTATCTCCTGCAGTCTCGCGACCCGGTCCGACACGGCCGGTGCCGAGAGACCGACGACGTCCGCAATGTTACTGTACGGCTGACGAGCGTTCGACATCAGGAGCTGGAGGATTTTGAGGTCGGTTTCGTCAAGGTCGCGCATAGTGAACCTACGGCGGCAACTGACTAAAGGATCTCGACAAGGTATGCTTCGTTTCCAAATTTTAGGCCGCCTGTGGCCCACTGTTCGAAGGGAGAATCCGCATAAGAGTGGGGTGCGTACGTACTCGTGTATGTCGACGACCATCACCGTTGAGGGAATGACCTGCGGCCACTGTGAACAGACAGTTGAAGAGGCACTTCACGGCGTGTCTGGCGTAACTGATGCCACCGCCGACCGTGAGGCCGAACAGGCGAAGGTCAATGGCGAAGCTGACGTTACAGCACTCCTCCAAGCCGTTGAAGATACTGGGTACACCGCCCACACCTGAGAGCATCGGGAGCGTTCGCGAATGACCGCCCCCGTTCTCCTCCGACTCCGCTTCTCCCTGATCGTACCACGCAGTATCAGGCCCTATATAAAATAATGCGGAGCGGCTCCAATACTCAACCCATAAGTAATCACCCAGACCACGAACACTTCCGGGTCTCTTTGCCGGGAATTCATTCCGAGGGACTTCTCTACTGCTACCGTATTTGCCAGTTAGAAGCAGATAAAGGGATACGAGCGACAGTTCTCTCATCCGCCACGAAGCTATCTCACTCATCTGAGCACGCGAACCACGACCGAATGGGCGAGACCACCACGGAACCCAGAAATACCGACGAACACACACACATCACGATTACGAAGCCGAGTCCGGACATAGTCAGACCGAGACCAACCACGCCATACTAGAGGAGTTGAACACGTTCATGACGCACACGACCACGCTGCACACGGTCACGAAAGAGGCCCGCACGATGATCATCTAGCCGGCGTAGCCACCGTTACCTCTCCTGACTAGCGATTGAGAATCAACCGAAACGGAGCGTTTCGCTACTGTTACAAGGCGATCTGTGACCGCGAACAACGAGAGGGTAACTGGCTGGTTCCGGACCCGGGGATAGTTTCGTGGACTACGATTCCTATTGGTTCCAGTGGCTAACGGCCGTGGTGGCTTACTATACGAATTAGAAGAATAGTGCCGGGATCGTATTCCGGAAGATGTTGAGCGAGATAATGAACAGAAGCGCGATGACGAACCACGTGAATTTTTGCTCGTCGATCTCGAGACGCCGCAAGTAAGTGCCAAGCAACAAGCCGACGATCGTGATGACGGCGATAGTCGACCCGAGCCAAAGCCGATACGGCGTCATCAGGTCGGTAAAGAACGTCATTACCACGAGACGAGTGGCGAAAATCGTCCCTAGCGTCATCGACAGTCCGCCAATGTACCGTTCCGCATCGCGTTCGAACGTATGGAAATACGCCGGGAGAACCGGACCGAGATTCGCGGCGGCGAGTAAGAACCCCTCGATGAGTCCAATACCACCGAGTGCGACAGGATGGTGGGCTTCCTCAATAACGACGAAGTTCTGAATCACTTGAAATAGCACGTAGCCGAGGACAATGAGCCCGATAAGAAATGGGACAATTGGGCCGGTGCTAAACCACGAGAGAAAGGCTACACCAATGATAGTGCCAACAATAGCGAGGCTCAGTAATGGCCACTCTTCGCGGGCGAACTCGACACCGGTCCCCGTTTCACCCATTTGGAACACGTTTACCATCAGTGGCGGGACCGCGAGAACGACAACTGTGAGCGTCGGGTCAATGACGCTCGCGAAGACGGGTGTTACGATCAACGAAAACCCGAACCCAAGCATACCCATGACCGTCCCGGCGAGGATCGCAACGCCGACAAACAGGACGAGGAGTCCGACTGAGACGTCCGATTGAATTCCCTGTGTAATGTTCTCTATACCGGGAAAGAATACGAGTGATGCTGTGATAACGGCGAGCGTCGCACCCGTCATCAATACCTCTCGGTAGCGGAAATCCAGCAGATTCGCAATGAACTGATCGATGTCTATGTGAGGTTTGCTCGTTCCCATCGTTTCTGAATCGAAGAGCGGATCAGTAACGACAACCAACCGCTGCCTCAACAGACGTTACAACGACCGTTGCACATATGTCTCCCCGGTAGCCGGTGAGAATTGTGCCATAGACGGTCCGATCTCAAATCTGGTAAAGGCTAGCAGAAGCTTGGTATAGAGCGGTATACTCCGGAACAACCGCTTGGCTGCTGTACTGGAAGTCGGCGAATAGTACCGCTATTAACCGAGTCTCTGCTACGATACTTCGAGAGTTGGAGACTGGCGACACGCTCTTATGATCGTTGGCCAGCACAGCATACTCCTTCCGGAGGATATCCAGTAGTGTACTCACCGAATCCATCTACTAGCATACACCAGTCGAGCGTACCTTGTGCAACAGTCTCCATTGATCAACGGATCGTTGCACAAGGGACAACTCGATCAGCAATTCCACTGAACACGTCGATTCCACGCTCTATCTAACCCATGCTTGAGAGAGGATCTCATCGAATTCAATCGGCACCGGATCGTCCAAATGGGCCGCTACCAACGTTTCGCGAGGGACCTATGTCGACCCCAGTTTCCCTCAAACGGTAAATCCACAGAGTTCGTTTGGTGATCCATGGTATCAGAACCGACCGAGGACAAGGTACAGGTATGGCTCGTTGAACGCGGCTACAACAATCGAGATCTGATTATCCTCAAATACGCAACATCAAGTGGAGAGCGAGTTTTTCAGAAAGAGGTCGCCTCACAAGCCTTGGACACGGTAACCGCTGCCAGGGATGTTGCTCCTGACAATCTCGCCTCCGTTGATGAACCGGAAACCCAGGAACGATATGCCACTGAAGTCGAGCGAATGAAAGAGAAACACGAACCGGATGATCCAGTGTGATCGCGCTCATCAAATGAAGAGATCAGTAGTAGTCTGACCAAGCTACCTCGCGCAGTAACTGTTCTATTAATTTCTCGCTGCCAAAGAAAGCGAGAGAGGAGGAATGGTTGAACGCTACCAACAGTAGTACATTATCTCTCCCGCTTCAGATGGGATGATGTATTTTAGCTGTATGAAGTTATTTCTGAACAAACGCACCACTGAGTACAGTCGTCGATTAATCAGGGATGCATGAGCACAGGAAGTCCGGAAACTGCCCAGCGTGCTGGTCACGTCCCCGATGCAGAAAACATCACGTGGAGCGAGAATCTCTATGATGACGGTCAGTTCAAGAGTCGTGACGAGCTCGAAGAAATGTACGGGGGACTACGATATCACCGCCAATAATGGCGTCATCACATACTGTCGTATCGGTGAACGCTCGTCGATCACGTGGTTTACGCTCCACGAACTGCTGGGCTTCGAGGACGTTCGTAACTACGAGGGCACGTGGACCGAGTGGGGCAATCTCATCCGGTCGCCTGTCGAGGTTGAAACTGATGATCCAGCGACCCGCACAACGAAGGGTAGATGACGTCGTTTTAGGAGTTCACGTCGTAAATTTTGATTACTGAGAAGATCTCAAGCTGTAGAGAAAAATTGGGAATAAAGACACAACAGCAGTGTTCTGTCGCTCTTCTGATCCAACAACTACATGAGTAGTACATAGTAGATAGGAGCCATTTCGTAGCGGATCGATCACTCCCAAAAGGATATAGTAGAGCACAGTGCACCGGCAAAGAGAGAAAGTATAGTGGTGCCAACTTAGTGATACCGAGCACATGAAACGGCCTGCAATCGAGCGATACCAGAATGTGCTTTTCATTCTAGGGGCTGTCTGTGTAGGCATTGTTGCTCCTTCTTTCGAATCCTACACAGCGCCATTGATCACTCCACTCGTGATTTTTTTGGTGTTTACCTCTCTCCAAGGACTCCAGCCTGGAGAAATTGATTTTTCGTCCTATGCTATTCTTGTTGCACTCTCGCTGGGTATCTCTTATGTCCTGTTACCGGTCGGTGGGATCCATCTCGTCGAATTCATGCTAGCTGATAGTGCTATCGTTGGGTTTGCGATCGCGCTGTCAGTTCCGACGACAGCTGGAAGCGCGATCGTGTGGACGCGGTTAGCTCGCGGTGATGTTCAGCTAGCGACGACTATCTCACTCGTTTCGCTCACAGTTGCCCCTGTTGCAACACCGATCGTGCTTACGCAGCTTCTTGGATCACAGATCGCAGTTCCTATTGGCACCCTTCTTTTCGATTTATTGATTATCGTGGGAGGTGGTGCACTATTCGCGCTCTGTATTCCAGCTACTCTGTTTTCCACTCGAACACTTGATCGCGGGTCAACACTCGCCATCTTACTGCTTATCTATACAAGCGTCGCAAGCATCGATGTGACAGCTATCGCGGGCTGGCACCTTCTTAGGATCGGTGGTGTTTCAATACTTTTAGTTGGCCTTGGGCTGTGTCTCTCTATTCTCTTCGAACGGAGCTTCAATATTTCTCGCCATCAAACGTTCCCCCTCTTCTTTGCGAGTAGTTTGAAAAATATCGGCATCGCACTCCTCATTGCACTCGCATTCGACGACTCACTGGTGGTATTGTCTATTATCGTCTACTATATTATTCAGCAACTATCCGGTGCAGCAATTGCAGATGCAACTGTTTCATGAAAAGTATTTTTTCGAACTAGGGGATCTTAACTATCCGGTTGGCTTTCTCGGTACTCGGCTCCTCCCTTCTGGGTGCTCGTAGGCGTCACTCACGGGTGCCGACGCCGACGAAGTTCCGCCAGAGTCGGAACAGTAGCCGGTATTCAATGAGTACAAATCCTGAGACGATCACAAGAAATCCGACAAAGACACTGGCAGTAACCCGTTGTCTGAACAGTAGCCAGCCCAATAGCGCAGCGACAATCGGTTGGATATAAAACGTCAGACTCGCTCGTGACGGACCGATCCGGTCGATAAGCTCGAAATGCACCGTATAGAGGATTGCCGTCGCGAGGACTCCCAAGACGAACAACGCATAGACCATCTGGATCGTCCAATCGACAGCGGTCAGCGACGCGCCGAATCGGAGAGCCACCGCATGGTTGAACAGACCGGCTAACAGTGCTCCCCAAGCGGTCAGCGTGATTCGGGGCATCGATGGATCGAGGCGCTGGGTCACCACGCTGCCCAGCGCGAAGACCACAACGCTTGCGAGCATAATACCGACTCCCAGAACCCGCGCTGTCAGGAGGTCCGTTGGGTTCGGATTGGCAACGATGATTGCCCCAATAAATCCGAGACCGATCCCAACAGCGTCGGATCGATCGAGGGCCGCCGCTGGGAGGATCAGCACAGCAAAGGCCGTCATCAGCATTGGCATGAGACTATAGGCGATCGCCCCAACTGCACTACTGACGTGCTGTTGGCCGGTCAACAGTAGCGTGTTCGTCAACCCCAGAGTGAAGACGCCAGTTAGGGCCACTCCGATGAGATCGCGGCGGGTTTGAGGAAGCCAATACTCGTACTGGAAGGCGACGATCGGGACCAATAGCAAGCCCGCGACATCGAGGCGGAGGGCAGCGAGGACGAGTGGCGGAGCATATGGCAGGCCCATCTTCGAGCCAACAAACACGAGTGCCCCAACCACGCAGTACACCCCGAATAGGCCGGCATTCTGTTGATGTGATCGGAGAGTTAAGCGCACCTATATTCCTCTGACAAGGCAGGGTGGCTGCTAGACTCTCGGTCAACTCTGACAGCCCAGAAGTTTAGTCGGCGACCCCATTTCAGTGTATACTGGTGCGGAGAGATTCGCCACAGGTTCAATAGCGATACCATGTATGATCTATGGGCACGATAGTCTATAACACTGAGTTCGTATTGTTGTAAACGAGGGTCGAGACCGAGTTCATTGGCGCGGAGCCATTGACATGGTACTGACCATTGGTCACTACTATCAGCGCGAAATCAGTGGGCACACTGACGAACTCAATACCGTCAGTCCTCGTCTGGTGGCATGACCGGCGCGGAGATGCTCCCAGATCGCTCAAACTTGTTAGCAGTGATAGCGCCAGGGCGGGCTCCAACCTCACCGAGGGCGATCGTGGCTGCCCACGCCTCAGCTCGACGTAGCCGATACCGGAGCGTCGTCAGGGGGAGATCGAGATCGGCAGCGAGATCGCCCAGCGTTGCATCTCGGGGGTGCTCGTAGTAGCCCATCCGTACAGCGGCTTCGAGTGCCTGACGCTGTTCGTACGGTAGGTCTGTGCCGTACTGTGGTTGTCGAGTTTCTACCCAACGTTCAGGCGTGCCGATCCGCCGGACAGTGAGCGTGACGCCATTTGGGAGGTCCTCTTGTAGCGTTCGGCGGAAGGCATCGACGTCTCGATCGGTCGGAATGAGTACACGCCATTCGTAATACGGGCCGCGCTGGGTCGCATCGAAGACGAGACCGTCGCCAAAGGTCTCGTACGCGAGATAGCCCAGTGAAGAACAGTAGCTCATATCGGTCACGTGCCGATAGATCGTTCGAGCGGTTGGCTCTCGTTCGATGATCTGGTAGTCGAGTACAGTATCGCAGGCGGGGGTCGGGTACGTGCAATCGTTGCAGTGCTCGTCGAAATAGACGGTTTCGAGCGCATCGAGATCCTGCTCAGGGCCGGTTGCACGCTCGACTCGCCAGCCGCCGTCAGAAGCGATTGACATGCTGAGGGTCGTCGTCACGATCTCCGAGTGTTCGATGAAGAAATCCCGCACTGGATGGACACCACGATCGTATTCGAGGAGAAAGACGTACTCGCGCATAGAAGGACGATTGGTGCCGCGCGGGCTTAATGTATGGTCTCCTTATGATCAGAGGGGTCCCCTTTTTGACAAGAACTCGACCCTACACTACTACTTCGGTGGGTGAACGGTTCGATCGGGATGATCATATCAGGCTTCAGGAAGGGATCCTAACACGCGATTAAAGCGTTCTCGGACGTCAGTAGCGATCTGATCCAGCTCGGGATTATCAACGACCGAGAGCAACACTTCAGGATCGACTGCACTTACTCCAATGGTCCCAGCCTCCGTTTCATAGACGATCACATTACAGGGAAGTAATGTTCCTAGCTGGAGTTCTGTCTCTAATCCCTGATGGGCCAATGAAGGGTTACAGGCACCCAAGATACGATACTGGCGGTACTCCTCGTCTAGCTTCTCCTTGAACGTGTGCTGGACGTCGATATCACAGAGAACACCGAATCCTTCGTCCGATAGCGCAGTCGTCGTTTGTTCAACGATGTCATTGAAATCACCTTGTACTTGCTTTTCAATAGTATAGGACATACAATACAATATTGAACTCCAGCGCTATTAGGTATTGTGTCTGCCTTCTCAGTGGGCTATTGATGAAGTCCAAACTCATAGCCTGCTATATCAGCAGCTGAATATCCGATTCAGCCATATCCTGAATGGCTGTTGCGGCTCCAACACCGACAGTAACGCCATCATAGAAGTCATCCTCATCATACTCCATGAGATCGATCGTCATTTGGCAGGCTTGGAACTCGACGCCCATTTCTAGCGACGTTTCAATGAGTTCCTCGATCGTCGCGGTATCGTTGTCTTTGATGCGCTTTGCCATCATTCGTGTGATCACGCGGTCCATCCCGGGAAGCGCACCGATGGCGTTCGGGACCGGCATATTCGGGTTGCCGACCGAACTCAATTTGAGGTCTTTCGACCGTTCCTCGTGAATGATATCGAGTCCCCAGAACGTGTGAAAGACCGTCACCTCATAGCCGAATGCAGCCGCGGTGCTTGCGAGAATTAGCGGCGGGTACGCCATATCCAACGTCCCCTTGGTCGCGATGATCGACATCTTGGGTGTCTCGTCTGCCTTGTCGGTTTCCACGGTAGTGAGACGCTCTTCAAGAGCAGTGATCCGCGATTCGAGATCCGAGCGAGTCATCTCGTCACTGTCGACTGTCGATGGTGGTGTTGTCTCTGTACTCATTGTTTTACTCGGTTTTTCGCACGTAGTGGGTGAAGACATCCCCATCCTCTTCCTGTCCAAGCAGTTCAACACCAGTGGTTGTATTCGCCCAGCCAGCGACGTCGCTCATGCTTCCGGGATCCGTCGCGAGGACCTCGAGAACCTCACCGGTAGCGAGCTCGTCGATCGTTTGCTTGGTCTTGACGACCGGCATCGGGCAGTTCTGTCCTTTCACGTCCAGCGTTTGGGTGGCTTCGTGTTCGCTCATGATATTGCCTTCACTCCCCAATACCGTGGCTATCGATAAAAGTATACCGGTTAGAATTCAGAATCTACACACTACAATAACCCCACAATAACAGATATTCTTGCTTATCAAGGCGTATTAATCGAATATAGCAGATAGAGTATTGCTCAAGAATAGAAATACTATGCAAAGCTTTATTGGCGCGACTACTGTAGCATAGGGTGACTATGACCGGAACTGACTCACCGAAAGGTGATATCGATTCGATCACTCCCGAGGAATTGAAAGAGCGCATCGATCGTGACGAAGATGTATTTCTTCTTGACGTTCGTTCGACCGATGACTTTGACGAATGGCGCATTGACAAAGAGGGTGTTAACGTCATCAATTACCCGTACTTCCAGCTGCTAGACGGAATTCCGAACGATCTTCTCGACGAGCTCCCGACCGATCGGACGATCACTGTCCTGTGTGCGAAGGGCGGTTCCAGTGAAATGGTTGCTGAGCATCTCCAAGAGGAAGGATATGATGTTAATCATCTCGAACGTGGGATGAATGGCTGGGCGCGGATCTACGAGTACACCGAACTCAATACCGATATGGACGCAACGATCGCCCAGTATCAGCGCCCTTCCAGTGGATGTCTGGCATATCTCGTCGTTTCCGACGGTGAAGCAGCGGTTATCGATCCTCTGCGCGCGTTCACGGAGGAATACGTCCAGGACATCCGTACGCTCGGGGCCGAACTCGTCTACACGCTCGATACGCACATCCATGCCGATCACATCTCCGGCGTTCGCACTCTCGCCGAACAAACTGATGCGACTGCCGTGCTACCCAAACCCGCTGCAACACGTGGTGTGGAGTACGAACGTCTGTACGAAACCGTCACAGACGGCGATACCTTCGTAGTTGGTAACGTCGAAATCGAGGTAATCCACACCCCTGGTCATACTACTGGCATGACCGCCTACCGGATGGGTGGGGTGCTGTTTACCGGCGACGGACTGTTCACCGAGAGCGTTGCCCGACCGGATCTCGAAGATCCTGAGAAGGCGAAGGACGCTGCACGGACGCTGTACGCGAGCCTCACCGAAAAGATCCTCACGCTTCCCGACGAGACAGTCGTTGCGCCCGCCCACTTCAGCGACGCGGCGACGCCTCATGATGATGGTACCTACACGGCCGAACTCGGCGACCTGATCGAGCGAATGGACGCGCTCTCAATGGATGAAGAGTCGTTCGTCGACTTCATCGTCTCAGGGATGCCCCCACAACCGGCGAACTACGAAGAGATCATCGCAGCCAACCTCGGCCAAGAGTCACCTGACGACGAAGAGGCGTTCGCGCTCGAACTCGGGCCGAACAACTGTGCGGCCAGCGAAGAGGCGCTGACGAACTGAAATGAGCGCGCTCGTCTCTCTGCTTGCGCTCGGTGAGCTCTTCCCGAGAGGGACCCTCCCGTACCTCGTCGGCGGGCTCCTCGTCGGTCTGGGAGCGTCTGTTATCTACCTCTCGACAGGGATTATCGCCGGCGCAAGCACGTTCCTCGAATCGACCCTGTCGTATGTCTCCTCGGTTGAACGGTTCAATCGCTTCAAATACGTCACCTCGCGGGGCTGGCGGCTCGTCTTTACTGCAGGTATTGTCAGCGGCGCGGCTGTCTATGTACTGGTCTCAGGCAGTGGGCTTTGGACGACCGACGTCCAGTGGTGGCGACTGTTCGGCGGTGGTATCCTCGTTGGTATCGGAACGCGCCTCGGAAAGGGCTGCACGTCTGGCCACGGCGTCTGTGGTGTTGGCTCGCTTTCAAACACGTCGCTGGTGAACGTTGCGACGTTCCTCGTGTTCGCGATCGGGACTGCACAGCTGGTCCAAGCAGTGGGGGTGGCACCATGAGCAAAACCGAACGAAGCTCGTTGTTCCTCGCGATTATCTATCTCGGTGGGTTGATCTTCGGGTTTGGTCTCGCCATCAGCGGCATGGCCAAGCCAGAGATCGTGCTGGACTTCCTCCAATTCGAGGATTTCGGCCTCTTGTTCGTGATGGGTGGGGCGGCCGTCGTGACCGGGATTACCTTCGCGGTCGCCACGCGGAGCGATCGCGTCGCGCCGCTGACTGGTGATACCTACAAGCGACGGTTGAAATCGTTCGATCGCAATGTCGTGATCGGTGGATCAATCTTCGGCCTTGGTTGGGGCCTCTCGGGGATTTGTCCCGGGGCAGCCTATGCGAGCGTCGGGATTGGTAACTACCCGATCCTGTGGGCTATCGCCGGGATGTTCCTTGGCGCATATGCCCAGGGCTACTTGCGAGCACTTCGATCAACCCCTGCAGAGACCGTCACAGAAACACCCTCGGACTGATCAATCATGTTCCAACAAAATTCGTCATTACTCTCCCGCCAGCGATATTGCACTGATATGGACCGACTCATCACTACTACTGGAGGTGTGAGATGATCGGTCTCGATATACTGGGGAGCACCGCTCAGGCAGTGACGATCGTCGGACTCGTTCTCGTGGAGGCGATCACGTTGTACGTTGGGTATGGCGCCATCACTCGTCTCGCGAGCCCAGCCGTCTTTGAACTGCTCGGAGGTGAGTAGTCGTGGACGTGTTTGGATTAAGTCTCGCGATGATTGCCCTCTTCGTTGGGTTCGGGTTCCTCATCGGTATCCTCTTCGGCTTCTTCGGTATGGGTGGCTCATTCCTCATAACGCCAGCATTGCTGGTATTGGGCTATCCGGCGAAAGTCGCTGTCGGGAGCGGGCTCGCGTTCGTCTTCGGAACCAGTGTCATCGGCGCGCTCAAACATCGCGATCACGGTCAGGTCGATTATCGACTCGCTGCACTGATGATCCTTGGAATGACGCTCGGTATCGAACTTGGCAAACGAGTCGTCTTCCTCCTCGAGGAATTCGGCTCGGCTGATCTCGTTGTCAGCATCGCCTACGTCGGTCTACTTGCCGTGGTTGGCCTGTTCACGCTACGGGATGCACGTACCGAGACCGCCGGATCGGACAGTACCGATCTCGCCGATCGAGTGCAATCGATTCGCCTTCCGCCGATGGTTTCTCTCTCCGGTGGCGTTACCGTCTCCGTCTGGATTGTCCTCGCGATCGGTGTAGCGATCGGCGTTCTCTCTGGATTCCTCGGCGTCGGAGGCGGCTTCCTGCTGATGCCGGTGATGATGTACGGCCTGGGTATCCCTGCTGCTGTCGCGGTTGGAACCGATATCCTTCAGATCACTATCTCTGGAGCGTACGGTGCGTTCGTCTACGCACAGGCCGGTTCGATCACGCTCCCAGTCGTTGGGTCGCTCCTCGTTGGGAGTGCGATGGGCGCGCGTATCGGAGCTGGTGCGACGAAACTGGTTGCCGAGGACGACATTAAGGGCTACTTCGCTGCAATGTTGCTCGCGGGGAGTCTGTCGGTTGGAGCCAACGAACTGAGTGGTCGGTTCGGTATCGAGGCGCTCAATACGGTAAGTATTGTGCTCATCTTTGGTGCAACGATCCTCGTCAGTACGGCGATCGTCCTTGCAGCGATCTGTGCGCTCCGACATGATAGGAAGGGACCGTGGTGTCAACTGGTATCGTCATAGATAGCGGCAGTATTGTGCATACCATGCAAATACTTTTGAACCGCTAATACATAATATCGATAACTGATGGCTAACTCAATGAGTGAAATGCTTCGGCAGGATATGCAGTGCGAGGGCCTACTAGAGTGTTTTCATGATCTCAAGGAAATAGATAAGAACGTCTTTCAGATGCTGAATGAGACCGAGGAACCACTCACCGTTGATGATATCGCCGAGCGGATCGATCGTGAACGCTCGACTGCGTATCGATCCGTTCAGCGCTTACTGCAGGTCGGATTCATTCAGAAAGAGCAAATTAACTACGAACAAGGTGGGTACTACCACGTCTATCGTCCGCGGGATGCCGACGAGATCGCCCAAGAGATGCAGCGAATGTTGAATGACTGGTACGCGAAGATGGGCCAGCTCATTGGTGAGTTCGGCGATAAATACGCCGCCGAACCCGACCAATCACCGCCAATTGAAGGCTAACTGTTGTATTTAATTCTAAACCGACTTATTGAGAGTAGCGAATAGAAAGGGTCTGCTGTGATTCATAGTGATCAGTGTTCTCCTTTTCGTACAGCGAAGGTAGATTCAGCAGAATTCAACACAGTAGCGTCGTTGTTCTATGTAGAATGCTAAAAGAGGTCCTCCGGGATGAAGTAGATGATGCTGGTGGATACATTGCAGAGGTAATCTACGGCGCGAACGACGGTATCGTTACGACTTTTGCCGTGGTAGCCGGTGTAGCGGGGGCCGCACTCGAGCCAGCGATCGTCTTGATCTTGGGTGTTGCGAACCTCCTAGCCGATGGGTTTTCGATGGGGATGAGTAACTACCTGAGCCAACGCTCGGAGCTCGATTACGAGGCGACGAAGCATGGGCAGGCCGTTTCGAATATCGATAAACCTCCTGTCTACACCGCAGCTACGACGTTTTTCGCGTTTATCATAGCTGGTTGGACCCCCTTGCTCCCATATTTGCTCAACATTGAGCCAGCCTTCACTATCTCGATCGTAGCGACGGGTGGGGCGTTCTTCGCTGTCGGTGCGAGTCGAAGTCTCGTGGTCGATCGACTGTGGTATCTGGCAGGATTAGAGATGTTCACGATTGGGATGGTCGCAGCAGGCGTTGCTTACGCTACTGGTGTGTTCCTCGGTGGCCTCGCATAATGTCTGGAACACAGTGATCCTCACAGAAATCCAGTGAGAAGGACATCTCAACACATCAATATACTGATTATCTCTGAGACAGAGCGCTCAAGAGACCGGCTCTACAAGCAACGAGTAGTGAGTCAGGATCTCATCGGAATGCTCTTCGGTGACCCATTCGCGGTTATGAACACGATCGGGTTAGTTGCATTTGCTTTGGTTGGCTCGGCTAAGGCGATCCGTGAAGAATTTGATCTGTTTGGTATTGCTGTTGTTGGATTAGCAATGGCGTTCGCTGGAGGGATGACACGAGATTTACTTGTCGACCGGATTCCCTTAGCGCTCCAATCGCCTGTCGAGATCGGTTTAGGATTCCTTGGCGTTAGCTTAGCGGTCGTATTGAGTGGCGTTCTGATCTCACCTGATAACCATCCAATAACGCTTCTCGCTGATGCTATTGGACTTGCTACCTTCGCTACAACAGGTGCGATCGTCGCAAGCGGAGCGGGCGTCTCAGCCTTTGGTGTCGTTGCTATTGCGACGATCAATGCAGCAGGTGGTGGGGCGATTGCAGATATTCTTCTTGACCGGTCCCCCTTTATCCTCTTTGAGGACTTCTACGCGACGTGTGCAGTGTTCGGTGGAAGCGCGTACTGGATCGTCGGAAGTATTGGAGCAACCGACGGTACCGCTGCCATCGTGTGTGCAGCAGTCACTGTTGGAACTCGGTTGGCCGCAGCGACGTACGGCTGGAATATCCCCTCTATACAGGCTTTGGGGCTCTTAGACAAGTGAGACAGAGCCAATCTCTCTTGTCGTTGATATCCCTCCCTAGTGGTCTACTCGTGTGCGGTAATATCGCCGACGAACCGCACCGCATCCGGTTCCAATAGCAAGTGAGATCCCATAACAGACGACGATAAAGGGAACCCAGTACAACCGGAAGCCAAAGTTCCGGACTTTGGGAAGTATGTTACCAATAGTCGTCATCAAGACGAACAGGACGTATCCTGGGAGTGCAAGCGGGGACCATAATCGCGAATCGATGGTGCTCAGAGCAAGCGGGAAGACCAACAGTGCGAAACTCACCCAGACACTGGGGGCACCAACACGTTTCCTAAGAGTATTGTCGCTATCGGTCATGTCGTTCGCTGGATCCCGTTCTGTTCGAGTAGTTGTTCGGTTATCGTAGTCGTCCAGCGGATCTGTGTCTCGAGATCAAGCAGGAAATCAGTCGACTCAACGAGAAAGCTTGTACTATCTAACTCATGCTGGACCTTCTGAATAAGCAACCCGGAACCCCGATTGATATCACGAATGTCCACTCTGGTGAATCGATGAAATCGCATCGTCTGCGGCACGTGATTCTCGTTCATATAGTCAATAACGTATTCTGCGGTATCGGTTGCTTGTTTTCTCTCTCCCTGTGCGTTCGCCGTGAGGATCACTTGCCCAATCCACCGATGATGAGGGTTGAACAGCCCGCGAGACCGATGTAGATCGATCACAACGTCCGGGTCGGCGTCCTTGACGACCCTCCAAATCGCGCGAGCGAGGGCGCTTTCCGGTTCCTGGCCGCTGGGAAATAATCGGTTGAGGTCGCCGTCCGGCCCTCGGCGGTTGTTTTGTTCGATTGCAGCGATATTGGCAAGCGGGATCACGATCAATCGTCCTGTGTCGATCTCCCAGTTCGTGATGTTAGCCGCAGCTCGATAGCCGTTGATCTCGTTGCCATGCATCCCGCCGAGGATTACCGCCGTCGGCCCCTCCTCGGCGCCGGTGATTTCGTAGACCCCAGTCTCGTGGTTGGTCCCTTCCATAATAATCCCGATGAGTCGATCTTGATTGAGCGCGTTTTTAGCACGGGCAAGTGAGCGATCCGGAGAGCGGTGGATTGATCGGAGCGCCGCCACACTGGCAATCAATGCGCCAGTAAGGGCGGTCGCTCCAGAGGGGAGGAGGGTTCGTCGTCTCACTAGTAGATACTCCAGTGTGAGCTACAATAAGACTCCGGTCGTTCAGTCCTCATTGTTTGCTCGAAACAGATAGTAGCACCAATAGAAGTTCAGTCTCCCCAGACAACCGTTGTCGGGAGTGGGACCTCTCAGGAGGGTCCCTGGCTAGAGCCGTCACCAGCCGTTAAAGGGCGTACCCGCTAGTAGCAGAATATACGATGCGGGACCTTTCAGACGAGCGATGGGGTTAACGGCTGATCGCGGCCAGCGGGATATGGAGATTACTGACGTTCAGACGACGATGGTTGCGGGAACTACTGTGGACTAGGAGAAGAGGCTGTGCCCGGGGTGGGGGTCGTGAGTTGTACCCCTTCGTGTTGCCCTGTTGTCAGTACATCACGATTTCAGCACGGCCGGGTCACCGAGCGAGTCATCTTAAGGGCGAAGCGGAGCAAACTCGAATGGAACGAACGAAGTGGGACCGGGACTAGGACTGACGGCACGCCGAACACAAACATGACTGCCATCCTGAATACGAACGATAATACTCGATCTAGCGGTCGAGCAAACCCTTTTCGCAGTGCCTCCCTAAATGTAGGATATGATTCCCCTCGTCCCGGTGCAGGCGACACTCACGCTCACGTTCGTCGCATTGTTACTCCTCTTTCTCGCCATCGTGACCGTCTGGCAGATGGTCGAGATCGTCGACGCGACCGAGAAACGCGCCCTGACGGTCTTCGGCGAGTACCGCAAACTCCTCGAACCAGGGATCCACTTCGTCCCGCCGTTCGTTTCGGCGACCCATCACTTCGACATGCGGACTCAGACGCTCGACGTGCCGAGCCAAGAGGCGATCACGATCGACAACTCGCCGGTGACCGCGGACGCCGTCGTCTACATCCGCGTGATGGACGCCAAACGTGCGTTCCTCGAAGTCGACGATTACAAGCGGGCCGTCTCGAATCTCGCCCAGACGACGCTGCGGGCCGTCATTGGGGGTATGGAACTCGATGACACGCTTAGTCGACGTGAACAGATCAACGCACGGATTCGCGAGGAACTCGACGAACCGACCGACGAGTGGGGGATCCGCGTCGAGTCCGTCGAGGTCCGCGAGGTCACGCCGTCCCAAGGTGTAAAGGGTGCCATGGAGCAACAGACCTCGGCGGAGCGAAAGCGCCGCGCGATGATCCTGGAAGCCCAAGGTGAACGCCGTTCGGCCGTCGAGACCGCCGAGGGGGACAAGCAATCGAACATCATCCGCGCACAGGGTGAGAAACAGAGCCAAATCCTCGAGGCCCAGGGTGATGCCGTCTCGACCGTGTTGCGCGCGAAATCCGCCGAATCGATGGGCGAACGCGCGGTCATCGAGAAGGGGATGGAAACGCTCGAGTCGATCGGCCAGGGCGAGTCGACCACGTTCGTCCTTCCCCAGGAGCTGACCTCGCTGGTCGGCCGGTACGGCAAGCACCTCACGGGTAGCGACACCAAGATCACCGAAGAACAACTCGACAGCCTCGACTTCGACGAGGAAACCCGCGAACTGCTTGGACTCGACGACATCACCGAAATGATCGCTGGGATTGAGGAGGAGGCACAACCGGATCTCGAGGCAATGGAACGGGAGGCAGACGCGATCAAGCAGGGCAGGGATGTCGACTCCGAATCCGATGACGATGTCGACGTGTCGGAAACCGAAGCCGAATACGAAATGGAGTAGTATTGAGCGAGCGCCAGCGAGTGGGATATGCAACGTGACTTATTTGGTCGTCTACCCTCGTCGCTCGTGTTTGTTCGTCTGTGAGATATGCTGATGAGCCCGAATTGTGTTGATTGGTTGGTGTCGGTGTTGTGGAAGTATGGCAGGTTAGATACCTTGAACGGTCTCGATGATACCGACTGATTCGAGAGTCATCCAGAGGAGAAACAGCCCATACAGTCCCAGAAAGCCGGAGGCCTCGAGGTTCGTGAGTTCGAGATCAGTACGGATGAAGACAATGAACACGAGCGTCGCGAATGCGAGGAACCCCATCGTCGGGATTGCAACGAGGAAATTGATGGTCGCTGTCCCGGACAGAATGACGCCGACGGGAATGGCGACGAGGAGATTGAACGTGTTGCTCCCGAGAACGTTCGTGAGGCTGGTGACGCTGTCGTCGTTTTGAGCGGCGCGCACGCTTACGAACGCATCCGGGAGGCTCGTCCCAGCAGCAATGACGGTCAGTCCCCACAGGAAACTCGGCGTACCGAAGAGAGCGCCGAGTGAGAGGGCGGCGCGAACGATCAGTTCAACGCCGACAGCGATGATCAAGAGTCCCACCGCGAGGAGTCCCCATTCTCGACGCGGTCGCACGTCGATGGAGTCGTCCCCAACGTGTCCACTGGCATCCTGCTGGTGAAGGAAGATGTAGATCCCGTACGTCGCGAGGGGAAAGATCGCCAACGCTGGTGTCAGGATCGCAGCCTCGTTCGTTCCGCCCGGAACGTATGTCGCACCGAGTGCGAACATGATGAACAGAACGAGAACGCTGATAATGTAGAATTGGCCGTCTTTATGAACGATATCGCGAGTTGCCTCGAGGTTCTCGCTGGCGAATGCCGAGAAGGCTGGAATGACGAGGAGGTTAAAGATGGCGCTGCCAACGATCGCTCCGACACCGAGGGAGAACTCCCCGTGGACGACTGTACTGATAACGATCGAACTGATCTCAGGGAAACTCGACCCAACTGCGACAACGATGGCACCATGGACAGCGACCGGCAAGCCATAGTGCTTGCTGAGGCGCTCAGCGGCTCGCTCGAAGTACTGACTTCCCTTCCAGATGATGAGCACTGCAACCACCACGAGGAGGAGCGAGACGAGCAGGCCCGGCATCGACTATCCGTTCTCTATATATCGGTAAAAGTTGTTTCATACAGCTGTACTGGGCTTCGGGTCGGTAGGCCTCATCAGTGAGAGCGTCAATTCGAGCTCACCGGAGTCGTTTCCTTGTCCGGGGGTCTTGCAGAACCCTCAGAGTCACCGATTAGGATGATACGTTTCTTTGCATGACTGAGGGAGACATCGAACTGGTATCAACTCTCATCCGGTCGGTGACCGTTACTGATATCGAAAGACCGGCGATACAATCGGATCACGTCCATTAGCGTCGCAAGTAGAAGAGACTAGCAAATCTAATAATACCATGACAATTGACGAAATCCGTTTCACCACGACAAAATTGCTGTCCACGTTCGCTCGACTACTGCAGGCAAGCAGCTTTAATATTTGAGAGAGCAATTATAAGAGAGGGAGGGAAAAAAGAAATGACATACGATGCGCGAAATCCTCATCAAGAACCATGGCTCTACGCATGCCAGCGTTGTGGTGCTCCATATAAAGAGAAGCTAGCGTTTTGCCGCGAGTGCAATGAGGCCACAATTGTTCCTATTACAGAGATTGTTCGCGAGTGAGATTCATTCGTCTGAATCGCATTCTACCTGAGATGTTCAATGACAGATATTGTATGATAAATTTACTTGAAAGCGGGCAGTGTTGCACAAGGCTACGTCTGAATGCTCACACTGTGGTGTGATATGCGTCCGAAAATAAAGTCAGAGAAATCGTTTTTATCCCCTACACCAAGGTAAGGCTGTTCGGAGTTGTCACTAAGAGAGGAGGGCATGCCCGGGGTAGTTATCGAAGGCTATGCTCCTTCCTGTTGACTCGGTATTAGGTCATCACGCTCTCTATGAGGGGTTGGTCGGTTTCCCGATCACAACGATCGTGATATCGGTCGGCCGCATTTTCGCCGATAACGACGAGCTTCTTCCCGCGACGTTTCGTCTACTCAACCTCGTTGTTCCCCAGTTTCTCGAGGATGTCCATGACATGGGCCACTGTTTGCGTGTGGGGTAGATCAGCGTGCTCAAACAGCCAAATCGCGACGAATATCATGAGTTCAAGCAGCTGGACGGACAAGAGATAACGCGACCAGACGACACGACACCACATTCGAAGTATGTAGCTGCCAGACAGGGGCTATAAGCGAATTCATAGCTGACGACGGGTCGTATCGTGGCTGCCAGTAGCGACGGAAGAGAGCGATTCACTACGTCTATTGAACGGATTTGCTTCCTAGGAACAATAACTACGGAGTACGTCTCATGGTCCGCGGTCATCATCAAACAGGAATTTGTGACTCTGGTGAGATCGTCCAGAGACGAACTAATCGAGATATCCAGCGCTACAGATGGAGAAGACGGTACCAAACCGACTAGTCTACCTCTCTGGTAGTTATCGGAGACGCCGTACTGAAGACAGTTCCCCCGATACGTCACTTATGACACGAGACGATGACCAAGTCAACCGGAACCGATTCGCGACTATCGCTGTCGGCGCAGCTGAGAACACACCACGTTTCAACCACGGTAGCACGAATGATGTCGTCGCGCCCATCCACCTCTCGAGCACTTTCGAGTGGAGTGGCAGAGACACTACCAACGAACACGAATACTCGCGCGAGAGCAATCCGACACGGGCAGCCCTCGAAAAGCAGGTAGCCCGCCTCGAAGGCGGCGAGCATGGCCTGGCGCTTGCCTCGGGGATGGCCGCTATCTCGACGACGATGCTATCACTGGTCCCGCCGGGAGGTCACCTCGTTTCGTCGGATTCCATCTATGGCGGGACTGAGAAACTCCTCACGAAACTGGTCGCCGGTCACCTCGGTATCGACGTCGAATTCGTCGACGCTCGCGAGCCCGAAAACATTGCCACGGCCGTCGATTCAGATACTGACTTGATCTGGGCGGAGACACCGACGAACCCGCTGATGCGGCTGTGTGATATCCGCTCGATAGCAGACATCGCCAACGATCACGGCGTTCCGTTCGGGGTCGACAACACCTTCGCAAGCCCGTATTTTCAGGCCCCACTCGAACTGGGTGCCGATATCGTCGTTCACAGTACTACCAAGTACCTCAACGGCCACTCGGATTCGATCGGTGGAGCCGTCATCACCGACGACGACGAGATCTTCGAGAAACTGGCATTTTCCCAGCGGATTGGGCTCGGGAACGTGCTTTCGCCCTTTGACTGTTATCTCGTCGCACGAGGCATCAAAACGCTGCCAGCACGGATGAAACACCACCAAGAGAACACGATGGCGGTCGCTCGTCTCCTCAAGGGCCACGACCGAATCACCCGGGTCCACTATCCGGGCCTCGAGAGCCATCCCCAACACGACCTCGCAGCCGAACAGATGTCGGGGTACAGCGGGATGCTGTCCTTCGAGTTCGACGGTTCGCTCACCGAAATCGAGGCGTTCGTTGAAGGGCTCACGGTATTCACCCCCGGGACCAGTCTGGGTGGCGTTGAAAGTCTCGTTGAGGTGCCGTCGCTAATGAACCCCGATCAGGTCAACAACGAATCGGCCACTACGGACATTCCCGAGACCTTGGTCCGGTTGTCAGTCGGCATCGAAGACAGCGACGATCTCTGTGAGGACCTCCGGTCAGCGCTCCCGTAGGCGGACGAATCCCACCCTCCCGACTATCTCGATCCGTAAGCGAGGATACGAATCGCTCCCAAACGAACGAGTTGCATTACCAGTAGCGACGTCTTGGAGTACTCCTCCGCGTTCAATAACCGAAGCGACTCTATTTAATGGTGGTCGAATCAGAAGACCCGTTAATGGTAGCTCCACTCGCTGAACCCGCTGTTCTCGCTGTCGTAAAGGAGACCCTCTATCCGAATCTCAACACTGATTCGGAGCAGTCTGCCGTCACGGAAACCCAGTTTACGACACCTACGTGGGGCGGGTTGATGTGTATACAGGAGTTGTCTGCTGGCTGTTCAGCAATACGACACCATCAATTTTAATACATAAGTTTATCTATAAGAACGTCATGCGTTGGTCACCCGTGCTTCGAACCCACCTGCATCTAGCAATCGTTCGTACTGCGATTTACTGATTCCCGCCTGGCCGAGTTCCGTTGTATGAGCGTCACTTCCACCGGTAAGAAGGAGGTCATGGCGTTCGGTCGCCTGCACGTCGAGATCTGAACTGGATGCGATATTCGGACTCGAATACGGATAGTAACACTCTACTGCGTCGAGTCGAGACGCCAGTTCGAGTACCGCCTCCGGATCGTCGTAGCGGTAGGGATGGGCGAGACTGACCACCCCACAGGTATCGGAGAGCAACTCGACACCCGTTTCGAACGAGGGGATCTCGCGTGGCACGTAACAGGGGCGGCCGTCGGCGATGAGTTCGTCGAACGTCTCCTGATACGAGAGGGCAGTCTGGGGGTGAGAGTCGACCGCACGGGCGATGTGTGGCCGACCGGTGCCGTCGTCGATCCCCATGTCGAGCTCGACCCCCAACTCGCTTTCGACCAGGTCCACGATGCGCCTGGCACGGCTTTTTCGATTTTCCTGAAGACGGTCAAGTTCGTCGCAGAGCGCCGGCGATTCGCTCACACCGTATCCGAGCAGATCGATCCGCTCGTCCAGCGACGCGACCTCGACGCGCAGTTCGATGCCATGGATGACGTCGATACCGTCGATACGCGTCCGCGGAACGTTCAGCTTCGGGTGGAGTCGATCGTGATCCGTAATAGCGACGGCGGAGATACCGGCGTCGGCCGCCGCAGCCGGAATCTCGTCAAGCACCAACTCCCCGTCGGAGTTCGTAGTGTGTACGTGCAGATCCGCATGAATCGAACCCTCCATACTTCATGATCCTCGCCGCTCGGGTTAAGTTCACTGCCGTCGGATGCCGTGTGACCTACCGACGGGGCCGGAAAGTAGTACGTTGTTTGGCACGGGGCGGTCGATCCGATAGGCGGACGCTCGACGGGATCCGCCGTTCAGTTCGAGAGGTAGACCTCCTTGCGGTCCATGATGTTGCGAACGGTCGCGCGAGTGATATCGGCCCGTCGAGCGACGGATCGCTTGCTCTCGCCGGCCTCGACCTCCTCAATGACGGCCAAGGCGGTCTCGTAGTCCTCGTTCGGGACAAGGGTGCCGTTTCCGTCGCTGTCGAACCCGAACGGGGGACGCCCGACGTGTTTCCCCTCGGCCCGCGCCGCGGCGATACCCTCCTTGGTCCGCCGACTGTTCATCGCCGTTTCGAGTTCCGCGGCGATGCCGAGTGCGCGGAGCATCGTATGGTCGTCCGCATCCTCGGAACCCGATGCCGAGGCGCTGATCCGGAGACCGGATTCGACGATGTGGACCGCAACGCCGCGTTCGACGAGTCGCGTGACGCGGTCGTAGAGGTCACGCATGTTCAGGGCGATCCGCGAGGCATCGCGGACGATCACGCGTTCGATGTCGCCCTTATCGGCGAGGTTGAACAGCTCCTGGTCGCTCGAGGAGGGTGCGTTCCGAGCCTGTAACGCGGTATCCGACAGTACCATGACCTCTGCCGGATCGAGATTCAGTGCCGTCGTCGCGTAGTCGAGTGCCACCTCCTGCTGTTCCTCCTCCGAGCCTATCGCCGCCGTATCGCGGATGTAGATGGCCGTCGTTTCGTTGACCATTGAGCCGTTCGTCAGAGGATGAGAATTCCGATGTAATGTACCTTACGGGTGGTCTCGCGCCCACGTACGCTCGATTGGAGCGGAATTCGAACGGCTCTCCGACCCTCATGGCGGAAAGGTAGCTAATTCTACCATGGGAGAAACTCCCCTATTTACCCCGAATGTGAAAGCCTTGCGTTTTTCCGGCTTGCAGAAGTGGGTTTATCCAGTCGATCCCTCGCCTGGGGGTAATCGATCCCACGGATGTCGGGATACGAGAATCCCCGAGGGAAAAGGGTCGACAAATGAACACGGCTCATGATGAAAGCACAAACGACGGATCCCGGCCGTCAGTTCCGCTGGCATGCCGGCTCAGAGGGCGAACCGATGGAGGGTGTTCGATGAGCCTCGAGGACCCGCTATCCGCTCCTCATGACCGAGCCCAGCGGAAGTATGAACGGGTAAGAGACGGGGTCGTACCGGAGGAGAAACGGTCGATCCTATCGGAACACCGGGCCGACGACTTCGACAGCGTCCTGCTGATCGCGTCGGCGTCAAGGGGGGGTAGTAGCCTCCTGTTCGACACCCTCCGGTACCACGAGGGGACGTGCAGTCCCGATGGCGAACACGGCAAGTGGTACACCTTCAATGGGATCTGTTACCCGACGTTCGACTCGGACCGAGTTCGCGCGGAATTCGAGTCGTTCGATCGGGAGAAGCTCCTCACGAACCTGCTCGCGGATGTCGGTGCGACCGAGGCGTCCGGCGACCGGACCCACCGCGTGGACAACGCGCTCGTCCGGCTTCCGCTACAGTTCCCGGACCGGGAGCTTCCCTACGGGCGGATGCGCGAGCGGTTGCTCGACGGAGCCTCGCTCGACGAGGTGCTCGACTCGGTCGGGATCTCGCCGACCCACTACGACGCGTTCGCCGACGGGGACGCCGACGAGGCGATGGAAGACGAGGCGATCGAGGAGCGGCCGTTCATCAGCTCCCACGATCACAAGCGCGGGTTGGTCGAGGAGGACTTCGAGCGGACGCTCGTGTTGAAGACGAGCGTCGACGCCTACCGGCTCCCCTGGATCAGAGAACAGCTGTTTCCCGAGACGGACGTCGACATAGTCCATCTGACGCGCAACCCCGCGGCCTCGATCAACGGGCTGTATGACGGCTGGCGGCTCAACCGGGGGTTTCAGACGTACGACGTCGGCGAACTCGATCTCGAGGACTACGACGGCTCGCTGTGGAACTACGACCTCCCACCGGGCTGGTTCAGGGACGGTCGACTGATCGACGTCTGCCTGAAACAGTGGACACAGGCCCACCGGCACGTCCTCGACGGACGCGAAGCGTTCGACGACGTCCTCAGAGTTCGTTTCGAGGACCTGCTTACCGAGACCGAATCCACGGTCGAGAGAGTCGTCGAGTTCGCGGACCTCGGCGACTCGTCGCTGCTCGCGGAGAACGTCGACGACCTCAACCAGGTGATGACGACGAAGGAGCCTGAGCGCGCCCGCTGGCGGAACCGCGAGGAGCTCGTGCATGGCGCGCTCGACCGGGCCGACGAGCCCTTCGAGGGCGTCGTCGAGGAGCTCGGGTACACGGAGGAATCCGAATGGATCTGACCGAGACGGCGGCGTACCACGGCTCGTCGTACTCCCACCGGGAGAGTCCGGCGAGCGGCGACTACCGGGGAAGGCTCGAAACGGCGTTCCTCTGTACGCTCGCGGGGGAGCCCGACGCGGAGCCCGACGAATACCAATTCCTCGAGACGCCGGACGTCGAGGCGTTCAACGAGGAGATCCGGGCGTACCGCGATCTCCTCGAGGACCATGGGACCGAAACGGTCGTCGCCGAATCGGCGTACCCGAACGCGACCTACACCGCGGACGCGTACCTCGGGTTCGGCGGCGACTTCTACCTCTCGCGGATGGCCTCGGACGTGCGGAGACGCGAGGAACCGGACCGCTTTGCGTTCGCCCACGAGTGCGGCTACGACCCGGTCGTTCCGTTCCCGGCCGACGAGTACTTCGAGATCAGCAACGCGATCCCGTCGAACGACGGACTGGTCCTCGGCGTCGGACAGCGCGGAACCGATCGGGCGGCGCGGCGACTCGCCGAGGCCGTCGACTGCGAGACGACGATCGTCGGAATCGGCGACGACGTACAGCACCTGATGGGCGCGCTCCGCCCGTTGCCCGATGGCCGCGCGGCGGTTCGCCCCGGGAAGATTGAGGAGTACGGAGAACTCGAACAGTGCTACGACGGCTTCCTCGAGTTCGACGAGACCGAGGAGATCGTCGAGAAACAAGCGATGAATTTCACGATCGCGGCAGACGGTACGATACTCATGCCTAACGACACACCCAACGCGGAGACGAAGCTAGCCGAACAGTACGACGTCGAAACGACCAGTGTCGAAGAGATCCGAACAGGAGCGGGTGGACTGGCCTGTCTCACGGGGAGGGTCGACTGATGGCTGGAGAAACCACCTGGCTCTTCGGTCTGCCGTGCTCGGGCAAGACGACCCTCGCCGAGGGGCTGGTCGGCCCGAACACGGTCCATCTCGACGGCGACTACCTCCGCGAGACGCTCAACGCCGATCTGGGCTTCTCGAAGGAGGACCGAACCGAGAACCTCCGGCGTGCCGCCGGTGTCGCCCAAGCGCTCAACGAACAGGGCTTCGACGTCGTCGCATCGTTCATCACGCCCTATCGGTCCCAGCGTGAATTGATCGCCGAGAAGGTCGAGAACGTTTCGTTCATCCACGTCAACACACCCGTCGAAGTCTGCGAGGAACGGGACGTCAAAGGGATGTACGAGCAGGCCCGTGAGGGCGAGATCGAGGGCTTCACTGGCGTCGACGACCCCTTCGAGGAGCCCGCGAACGGCGAGGAGGTCGCCCTGGAGGTGCGCACGGCGACCCAGTCATCCGAGGCGACGATCAAGGAGATCAACGACGAACTCGGCGTCAAGTTCGACCCGAGTCACATCTTCATCGGCCGGTGGCAGCCGCTGCACGACGGCCACCGGACGATCATCGACTCGGCCGCGGACAACGGCAAGGACGTCGTGATCGCGATCCGCGACACCGAACTCAGCGAGAAGAACCCGCTGACCGCTCAGGAGCGCCAGGAGCTCATCGAGGAGGTCTACGAGGACCACCCGAACGTCGAGACGATGATCATCCCGGACGTCGACACCGTCGCCATTGGTCGGGACGTCGGCTACTCGGTCGTCTCGGTGCCCGAAGAGGTCGCCGAGATCAGCGGCACCGATACCCGCGCGGAGTACGAGAAGAGCGAACTCCTCGAAGGCAAGCACTTCGCGGACTGAGTTCCCATGGTATCGAACACCGCGGACCGCGACCGCGTCGCACTCGCGTTTTCGGGAGGACTGGATACGACCGTCTGTGTCCCGTTGCTCGAGGAGGAGTATGGCTACGACGAGGTGATCGGCGTCACCGTCGACGTCGGCCAGCCAGAGGAGGAATTCGAGGAGGCAGAGGAGACCGCGGAGGCACTCGGGCTCGAGAACCACGTCGTCGATGCGAAATCGGAGTTCGCCAGGACCTGCTTCGACGCCGTGCGCGCCAACGCGACCTACCAGGGCTATCCACTGGGAACGGCACTGGCCCGTCCGGTCATCGCCCAGGTCATCCTCGAGACCGCCGAGGAACTGGGATGTTCGGCGCTCGCCCACGGTTCGACGGGCAAGGGCAACGACCAGCTTCGGTTCGAGGCGGTCTGGCGCGGCTCGGACATGGAGGTCATCGCGCCCGTCCGCGAACTCGGATTAACCCGCGAGTGGGAGACCGAATACGCCGCTGAGCGCGACCTCCCGGTCGAGGGTGGCGACGAGGGGACGTACAGCATCGACACGAACCTCTGGAGCCGCTCGATCGAAGGGGGACAGTTAGAGGAGCCGAGTTACGTCCCCGGCGAGGAGATCTACGAGTGGACACAGGCCCCTAACGAGGAGACTGACCACCTGGAGATTACATTCGAGGAGGGATACCCCGTCGCAGTAAATGGAACGGAGATGGATGGTGTCGAACTGATCGAGCATCTGAACGAACTCGCGGGTGCCCACGGCGTCGGTCGGACCGACCTGATGGAAGACCGCATGCTCGGGCTGAAAGTCAGGGAGAACTACGAGCATCCCGCAGCGACGGTGCTGTTGAATGCCCACGAAGCGTTGGAGGAGCTCGTGCTCACGAAGGACGAGCGCTCGTTCAAGCGACAGGTCGACCAGCAGTGGGCCGAGAACGCCTATCAGGGCCTCGTGGACGCCCCGCTCGTCGAGGGCCTCGAAGCGTTCGTCGACACGACGAACGAACACGCGACCGGTACGGTCACGATGAAGCTCGAAGGCGGGCGGGCCCGACCGATCGGGCGCGAGAGCGAGTACGCGGTTTACTCCGCCGAAGCGGCCTCGTTCAACACCGAGACGGTCGGCGACATCACGCAGGCCGACGCGACCGGTGTCGCGAAGTACCACGGCTTCCAGGACCGCTTGGCGAACACGATCCGCGAGCGAGCCATGGAGCGGGCGAGCGCGGAAGTCGCGGCCGATGGCGGCGACGACGAATCGACTACCCGAAACGAGTGATAATTGTCAGTGAATTCCGGAGTACCGGAATTCGCTGTACTCTCTCGCTGTCAAAGCTATGAACGTCTACGACGGATTGCTCGCAGCCATGCCGGCCTCAGTTGCTGGTGGTGCGATCGTTGGCTGGTTGGGAGCCGTTTCAATCACTGTTGGCCTTTTCGCTGGTAGCGTGCTCGCGGGCGTCCTCGTGTTCGTTTCGCTGTGGGTTGTTCCCCCGACCGCATAATGCTCATCAACCGAAGCTGAACCGATAAGTGTAGAAATCACTCACATGCGAAAGGACATTCCAGAGTCGCCGATAGTAATTGGACGTACTCACACCTAAGTGGGGAACAGTGATATTTGTCCCGTTGGGATTGTTAAGCGATTCGGCAATAGTTCGAACTGTCCGTGTCTCAGTCGACTCTTGGAAGCAATTAACGTACGCGATACCAACTCAAAGAGCTGTTTTCACAGAAGAGAGTCAATACTTGTAAAACAATAACCGTTCGGTAGCTACCAATGTTACACAAGATCCCGATACCACCATTCGCTATAAGCCACTTGCGCTCGGTAAGGGACCACGAACACAAATCTCCACGCTACCTTTATATCACGCTACACCGTAGCACAATTGCTGGCGGAGTACCTATCGCCGATTGGCGAACGGGCACCTTACGGAAAATATTGTTCGAGAGCGACTGCCGTTTAGGTGGACATGTTGCCACGCGTCCAGCCAGGGTCGTGTCCGGTGCGGTCTATGAGATCAGACCGACACGCTGGACAGTAGTCAGGGGTGACCGATTCACCTCGGGGAACGTACACTGCGCCGCCACACTTCACACATGCATCCGCGACGATGGTCGTGCAGTCCGCACAGACGCTGAAGTGGTCAACCGTGAGTTCACGCAGGGGTTCGAGTTGTTTATCGAGGAGATACTCGTCGATGACTGTCTGGCAGTTCTGGCATGGTTTCATGACGATGCATATTATACCTCGTGATCGCATGGTAAATACTTGCCCCGGAGCCAAACTGACTTCCGAAATCCGAACGAACTGTACACGCGGCCAACTGTTCTAACGTACGTACTAAAACAAGAGTAGTGGTATCGCGACACTCGGAAGTGTTATCAGTCGCCGGAGACTACACTTGTTTGTAATGGCAAACGGAACGGTTGATTTCTTCAACGATACTGGCGGCTACGGTTTCATTTCGACTGACGACGGCGACCTCGACGACGACGAAGACGTCTTCTTCCACATGGAGGATGTCGGCGGCGAGGACCTCACGGAAGGTACTGAGGTCGAGTTCGACATTGAGTCCTCACCGAAGGGACCTCGTGCGGCGAACGTCGTCCGACAGTAATACCGAGACACACTCGTCGCTCACGGCGACAAACAATACCCTCGATTTTTCAGACGGTTATACGTTCCAGCTGAGGTATCTGTACACTCCAGAAACACCGACATCAAGAGCGGTGCGTGACCGATACGCACTCTGTATTCAGCACGATTTCTAGAACCCCTCCCCGTTCAAGGAGTTCCAACAACGCCAACTCGCTCAACGAAAGAATAACCAGCTCACAGAAGATCGTCTGTCGTATCATCTGTCCATCACGACTCGGGATAGAAGCATTCGGTGTACCGATCTTCCAAGCGCCAGAGCGGGGAGCACACGCAGTTGCTGCGCTGATTGGCTCTATTCCTGACGACGAATAGTTGTGAGTCATAGATAAACTGGCTCATTCAGATTGGACTAACTGTGGAGCACGATCATACACTAATCATGATAAATCCAATAATCAGAAGTCCATACTATAGGGTCGCTGCTGTCTCTAAAGTATAACTACTACACCTCAGAAAAGTCGACTGTGATCGGCTCTTAGCAGGAGGTTTATCAGCGACAAAGATAGCCATAGATTTGGTTTGTGATCTGGGGATGGGTAGGAAACGTATTGAAGAGGCAAACGTCACATATTTATGATTTGCTCGGGATTTAGCCAAGCCGCATCTTATTTCAATTGAGCCCCTGATCTTTGTCAGAGTGTGAATTGAAGGATATCATCGAACCCAGTTATATATGAATAGTTGTTAGTACCTATTAAGAGCGAACCCCAGATTGGACAATCGAGTATGAGGGGGCGTTCACCGAGACAACTGACGCCCTTGTCTCGAATATGGATCAGAACGGGAACGGGAACGCGAGTAGTGAGGATCTCCAATGGCTTATGCTAACTCTCTACCAAGAAGGCCACCTCGAGAAAATCGAGCTGATCGACGACACATAACGTTAGGAGTCGCTCAGGGGGCAATCGAGGGCAGACCGACATTGACTCGACTCAGGGGACGATCCCACCGAAGAGCGCTGAGATCGAATCTCTCTATCCGTCTCTAAGCACTTGCACTGTTCATGGCGACAATCGCGGAGATTCACCTTCCAGCCGACGAGTTCGCGCTGAGCTATCCATTCGACACCATCGAGGACGTAAACATCGAGATCAAGCGAATTACTGGCGTCAACTGCCAAGTGATCATTTCCCCCCAGAGTATTGCCAGCTTGAGGTGCGGGCCGGTGATGAGCGTTTCCTCTCGCTGGTTGTTACCTTGTGCAACGACCGCTATTGGTGGCACGAGCCTGTTGCACAAGGGTCGCATCTCGGCGAATTCGTTTGGCAATGAGGGTGGTAAGCCAAGTATAGGAACTATACTTATTGCTACCGAACCACAATATCTGACCCGACTATACGATATTAGTAGCGAACGGGAACTGCAACGGGAGCTATCGCGTCTCTTCCAATCCGCCTACAGGAATGACGTGCCAATCGGGCCCACGTGGGTCTGTGAGTGCACAGACCGGCCCGATCTGGAACTACTGGCGATCAAGCTTGCAAAGTCCCAAGACCAGAACGGAGAGTCTTGAGATAGAAAACTCGGGTATCTCTTTTGCTCACAGTACACGCTGACAGACTGTACTGACCAGTTTGGAGAGTGATCTTCAGCAGTAAAACTGCCACTAAGAGCACAGCTTTATCCTGATCACTACCTCCGCATATACATGGCAACAATACTTGAATTGGAGGTTCCGACCAACGAATTCGCGCTTGAAGCAACGCTGACAGAATGCTCAGAGGCGGTCATCGAAATCGAACGGGTTGTGGCGGATGATCCAGACCGGATCACTCCCTACGTATGGGCGCACGCTGATGACTTTGCGGCACTCGAAGCCGCCTTCGACGATGATCCAACAGTCGAAGAGCTCACTCTACTCTCGGAGATGGGTGAGGAACGCTCGTACCAAATGACCTGGACGGGGATGATCGATCAGATCGTTCCGCTTCTGACCGACCATGAGGGAACAATTACGCATGCAACTGGTTCGGTGAATGGGTGGAGCCTTCGCGTTCTGTTTCCGGATCGAGCAGCGCTCTCTGAGGCTCATGATTATCTGAAAGAAGCAGGCTTTTCGCTGTCGATTGGAGCGATATACGAAGCGAAAGATGACGGTCATATCCAGCACGGACTGACTGAAACGCAACACGAGACGATTGTCGCAGCATTTGAAGCCGGCTATTTCACGGTCCCGCGAGAGGTAACACAGACAGAACTCGCTGAACAACTCGGATTATCACATCAAGCACTCTCTGAACAACTTCGACGGGCGACGGGCGCACTCGTTGAATCGACGTTAATCACCGGCGGTAAGAAAATGGAAGAGTGATGTGTTTGAAAGAGGCATTCCGATAATTCGGATCTACTCCATGAGTCGTCCGGATCGGAGTATGGCCAAATTTCGTGAAATGGTCTATGGCTACTTCGGAAATATCTGTTAAGGAATGTCCAGTTGTACTACTGGCAGACCACTCACATTCCCCACACCACACTCATATATACTGTCTCTAACAGCGAGAGTCGATAGGCACTCTGCACGCCATTACAAGCCGTCTATTACGCCCATACTTCGGTACCGGATTCAATGCAATATTCGAGTTGCTCGTCGGGGTAATCGACGATTTCGGCTTCATAACCGATCCTCCTCGAACGGCGAGATATCCCGTCTCTCGGGTTAGGATTCGGGCACGTCGCGCCGGCCTCACTTCGGGAGCAGTCGATACCGGTGATTGATCGGAGTCGTCAGATACGCGAGTGCGATGTGCGCCACCACCATCACTGAAAAGAACCCGATGTTGATCCATGCAGCGTTGTACCACACAAAGTCGATACCAAGAGGCTGGGTATAGAGAGGCCAGAAGGGTTCTATCGGCGTCGAGATATCGGGTGCTGAAAGGATGTCAGCACTCAGATGACTCAGACCTCCGACCAGGAATCCCAGTGTCGTGAATACGAATAGACTGGATGTATCGAACTGCTCGCTTTGAATCCGGTTATCGATCTGAGTGCTGAACAAGCCGGTAAGAACTGCACCGACGACTACACTCGCAATAGTCACGACCAACACCGTATGCGTCACACCATGATGGTGTATTATCTCAGGGAACCACCGACTGAGCCACAGGTCGATATCTGGAAACAGCGAGGCGACGACCGAGAGAGCGATGAATCCGATGCTAGCTCGATCATCCCAGAGGAACCACGCTGGAAGGGCGAACAGGAGGCCGAATGCGATATGACCCGTTATGTCTACCATCGTCTCTGCATAGTTGGTATTCCCCTAGATACTATTTTGGCTTTCAGCTGAAGAACTGAACCTGAATCAAGCATTTCTAATGATTCATCTGTTACTTGCAGCCCACACCAGCGAGAATCGGTCGAAAGTATCATCTCTATAGAATAGCTTCTCACTGACTACTAAACTTCAACAGGGCCACCAATTTCTCCCAACCGTTTTAGCCTCATCGAACACGCACTCCTCAGCGTGGAACTTCGAGCGCTCCAGGTCGCTACGGCGGAGTGACTCGCGGCCACAATCCTCGCACCGCCAGTAATCCGTACCACCCTGTTCGGCTGGTTCCGTCCACGGACCCGTGATAACTGGCTTGTTGATGTCGGCGTCCATGGCGGTCTCAGTTGTAATACCGCCGTCGGTCACAACCATGGCATCATCAGCTGGTCGGTGCTTGACTGTCGAATCTCCGAGCCCGCGGTACTGCTCGTGAGTGGCGATCATTAGCTCGACGCGGCGCTGGTGCTTGCACACGCCATCTTGATACGTGTCGCTCGGACAGTCGCACGCCTCCGCGATGAGGTAAACTCGGTAGACGTTCCCGATCTCGCTGTTGACGTCGAACTCGCCGGCCTCGCCGGCATGGCGATCGATGCGTATGCTCTCTGTGGCTGCACGAATCGTTCGCTTGTCGATATCTTCTTTTGTGTTGGCGTGTTTCGCGTTCATGGGTTCCAAAGAGACCCACCCGCTCGCCTGTTAGCGCAGGTCTTCTGGAATGAGCAAGTTGCACCCGGACAAGACCGTCGCTTGATGATGACGAGGTTGCTATACTTTGCACTAAACGAACGGTACGACCAGTTCATGCGAGATCTAAACAAGCTCTCTCGAGATATGCATCGTGATCGTTGAACCCGTCGTGTTTGAACAGTTCGGGATCAAAGTCGTCTGTTTTCGACTTTGTAGTGTCTTTGATGACACGTTTCCGCTGTAAGAGAACAGTCCTTCCATGATCGGGATGGACCATCTCTGTAGATGATGTTGCTGTATTTCCTGAGCAGTTGCTATTGGAAACCTCTAGTGAAGTTCCATCTATAATATAGAAAAGTTTTATTAGAAGACCCCGAAAACAGTTTCTCAAGTGGAAATAGCAATCAGGGCGGGAACGCTCTCGCTCCGATCTGACTGCTAGTGGGGAATTCGGGAGGAGTCTTACAGCGGAAACGTACACTCAGGATCTATCGGTACGAGAACGCCTCTAATTTGGGACCATGGTTTTCGGGATCGCTAATCAGCAGGAACGTACGTCACACTCTTTGGTTCTGATCGCTTATCGAACCCAGACTCAAGACAGTAGGGGGAGGAGTCTTTGCGTAGACTAGAAATCTTTTCATCTCCGATTTTAGCCTGATTCTCGCACTGCGAGCGGTCCAAGGCGCGGCAAGTAGTGCAATCGCGATGCTGACAGTCACACTCCTCGGAGACCTCTATTCCGGTGAACAACGGCGAGTGTTGATCGGTACTAACGCAGCGATTTTCGCGGTTGGTGCTGCCAGGTATCCGCTTCTTGGCGGTGCGCTCGCCACACTCACCTGGTCAGCTCCCTTCGCGTGCTTTCTCCTCGCACTGCTCGTTGCCGTTCCTGGGATAACCCTCCTCAAGGAGCCACAGCGAAACGAGACCGACTCGAATTCGAGTATCCGTGAGTTCCTCACTGGACCAACACCGTTGACGCCCTTCGTCGTCCTCTATCTCGCGATCTTCGGTATCTTTGTCCTTCTCTATGGTGCGCAACTCACCGCGGTTCCGTTCCTGCTCGCCAACGAATATCAGCTCTCTTCGGCGGGTATCGGCCTTCTTCTGGGTCTCCCCGCAGTTACAATGGGTCTAACTGCAATCCAGGGTGATCGCGTGCTTCGGTCGGTTACAAGTTTTCAATCGATTGCACTTGGGTTTGTAAGCTATGGGATTGGACTTGTCGGCGTAGCTATTGCGAACTCCATTTATGGAGTCGCTGGTGCACTCCTCCTGTTCGGTCTCGGCCAAGGCCTCGCAGAACCAATCACGGATACGGCACTCATCGAACGAGCACCGGACGAATTTCGCGGAAGTATCATGAGTATTCGGACCAGCGTTCTCAGGCTCGGCACGACAGTTGGCCCGCCAATAAGTGTCGGGGCTGCAACGGTGTTCGGCTATCGACACACACTGCTGGTTTCCGGTGTCACTGTTTTCGTCATCGGTGTGACTTGGTTCACGGTTAAACGGCTGCAAATCCCCTTTTATCTCCTAGGTAGTGTTTAGTACTGGTTGAGATCAATGCTATCAATATAAGGGCTATTACGGAAATGAGGTTATTCCCATCGGTTTTAACTTACTACGCCGCTACCGAAATACGATGTCAGCTATTGACCTCACTTCGAGTCAGAAAAACATTCTCACAGCACTCGTAAACCTACATCGAGACACAGAAACCACAGTAAAAGGGGAAACGATCGCCGAAGAAATCGACCGAAACCCGGGGACGATTCGCAATCAGATGCAGAGTCTCAAAGCACTCCAATTGGTCGAGGGTGTCCCTGGTCCAAAAGGCGGGTACAAACCAACGGTTACCGCCTTTGAAGTACTGGATATCGATCAACTGGACGAACCGGCAGCAGTTCCGCTCACACACAATGACGAAACTATTGACGACGCGAACATTCAAGAGATCGACCTGTCAAGCGTCCATCATCCTGAGCAATGTCGCGCAAAAATCCATATCCAAGGCTCGGTGCGCGACTATCAAAATGGAGATCACATGGTCGTTGGCCCAACACCTGTAGCGAAACTCGCGATTGAGGGTATGGTCGATGGCATTGATCGGACAAACAATATTCTCATCTTGCAAGTTGAGCAAATCGAAGCGCCCCTCGGAGAAGCAACGCACTAATAAGAACTTTAGGAGTTGCCTGACTGGAAAACGAATGCTGCTTACTCGTAGTAGACACACGTAACGATCTCACTAGAACTAGTGGAACGAAACGCATTGTCTGTGCTTTCTTTCTGAGAGCATCGCTTACTGGCACGATTGCTTACCCTACTGCATGAGGAAACTGTTTCTTGGTGTGGGAAGTATCTGAGACCAATGACTGAGGTTTTGCACCAGATCAAACGCCTCTTACTCTATGTGATGGGGCCAGCATATGTCGTCGCAGGAGTTTTGCATTTCGTTGTACCGGAGTTGTATGTCCAAATTGTACCCCCAGTCTTTCCGGTAGCACTTGCACTCGTCTATCTGTCCGGTCTCGCTGAAATTGCTGTTGAGATCGGGCTATTGATCCCTCGAACCCGACAGCACGCAGCATGGGCAACGGTCGCGTTGCTCGTAGCCATTTTTCCAGCAAACGTCTACATGGCGACCCACGGGGTCGTCATCAAGGGATTACCGGGCGGCGGTAATCCCTCTGACGTCGTTCGCTGGGGACGACTTCCACTCCAGGGTGTGTTGGTTCTCTGGGCGTGGTGGTACACGCAGCCGATATCCAAGAATAGCAAATAACCACCCATCCTTGTTCGACCTGATGACCTTATTGAGAGGATCGGATCTTGAACGGGTTAGTAACTTGATGTTGGTAAAACACTTAATCGGTAATTGATTAGATACCACTGTCCAACCATCTATTCCACGCCTTAATCAGTTCTGAACTCCAGTCATCGATCGAGCCCGTAACCGGACCAAATCCATTCGGAGCCATTCGGTGACTGCTCACCTGCTCATACGAGTACGCCAATTCGAATAACTCAGAGTCGCTCAAAGCGCGTCCGTCTCTACCTTAATCACTCGACCGTATCTTTGATAATCGTCCAATACACTGGTTTAGAGAAGCCGGAGAAGAGATTTGAACTCGTGACTGACTCCTTACAAAGGAGTTGCTCTGCCAGGCTGAGCTACTCCGGCACTAACATCGCTTTCAGTTGATGCCTTAAAAGCTGTTCTATTGGCTTCACACAAACCAGTAGAGAATAACAAAAGTGGCGTACTGAACACAGTGGGTATAATCAGTAGGTAGTCTCCAGTAACTTCAGAGGCTGTCAACGGAGGCGGGATTCCGAATGGTGAGCGGCACAACTCTACGAGCCAGGCCCAAGGGTGGCGATATCAGTTCCCACCGTCGCCAGTGCGTCGGCAGGGTTCGGGTCGCTGTCGACCAAATGTGTGTACTGATGGTTCGGAATGCTCGACAATGCTGCCATGATAGCCTCGCTGTATGCCTTGACACCCGGTTCCATCGAGTCATCGCCACCCCAGACGTCTCGGATGACCGTCATCGAATCGATGTGTACCTCCAACCTGCGTGGCTCGTAGCGAACCAGCAGTTCCGAGAGCCCGAGTTGGAGGGCAACATACTCAGCAGTGTTATTCCCTGTCCGGGAGCCAACAGGGCGGCCAAGACGGGCGAGATGGTCCTCCGTAGCATCCATAATGACAGCACCCGCACCTGCGGGACCGGGATTACCGCGCGAACTGCCGTCGACGTAGAGAACGAATGTGTCGCTCGTTGGCTCAGGGACATGTGGCCGGGTGAGTCCTGACTCTAGCAGGCTTTCGAGCGCATGCCGCAACTCAGCTGAGGTGGTCGCGGGGTCAAAGAGACCGCCGTAGCCAGGGATGGCATCGTCGATGGCGTCAATGGCGGCCGTCATCTCGTAGCCGACGCCCGCAAGTACCTCATCAACGAGCCTGGCAAGCGGCCAGAGGTGTTCGGCCGGGAGGGAGTCGTCGATCATGCCACTCCCTGCTTTGGACTCTGGTTTCGGGCCTTTACACCCACGATCCCGGGTGGTTTCGTTGACTGGTTACACCACTGCATAGAGGTTTTCGGTAATCAAGCGGGATAATTCTACAGATAGTACCGCTGGTGAACTGTTCTGAATCAATCGTCCCCATGGGATCCGCAGCGGCTGCTACAAACAGCCTGTTAGATATGAAACCTGTCTGGCTCTTGTTCCCAAAGGATGGGTTTAATATTGGTATCGAGATTCACCGACTACGGGTTCACTAATCGAGGAAAAAGTGCCTCAGAGTTACGTATATGACCGTAGCTATGTACCAGATGTAGGTTCCGCGAAAATGAAGATTAGCAGACAGTTTATAAACACAGGTGGAGCCGTAAAGTTCGTATGACTCATGCGACGCCTGATGAATGGCACTTCGAGGACTGGCAACTGATCGCGATCGCGCTCCTGACGTATCGGTATCAGGCTGAATGTACAGCATACGAGCGAGAGAGGGTCGACGCGATGATCGGTGCAATCGCCTCCTACTGGGATCTCGAGGAAGCAGACCTGTTCGAGATCACGTCTCGATCGCTTTTGGGCGGATAAGCATTGCTCAACTGCACCAGAGTAAGAGAGCAATGCTCGCAGGGAGAGAGTCGATACCCTCTCAGAGAGGTATTTGTAGATTCCGACGGCTGAGTTGCAACGATTCGTTTATCGATTCTTCATCCCTCTGTGTGTTATTGTTCTGTATCACAGTAATTAAATATTGATTCTTTTAATTTATTTTTTACCACTTATTTTAATATAGTTGAAATAATACCTCATCCAATCAATAGAGGTAGTAAGAATCGCGTGGAAATGCACATTAAATTCCTTTGTAACGTAATGAGCTCTCGTTTTAAGTCTCGTATCGAGTCTAGTATCACTAACGTTGACGGCGAGATCGATACATCAAGTGAATGTACGAGGTTCCTGCAGCGTTCGTTCAACGAATCAGCGAACGGCCTTCATAGTTGACGATCCGAGGCCCCAGCTGAGAACTCTCACGTCAATTCATGGAATCGGGCCTGCAACTCAGTCGTTCTCGCGTTTCACAATCCGATGAACTACGTAGTTGATGATCACTACATGATTGCAGCTCTCTTTGGTGAGGGCCGACCACTACGGTTCTCTGACTACCCGCGACTCCTCACTGCACTCCGTAACCGGAATCCGAGTGGGTTCGATCTCCGGACCGTCGAGATGGCGTACTACCATGATACGCAGCTTCGATAAGTGTCGCTGTGAGAAATGTCTACTCGACCAGAGAGTCCGAAGGACTTCTAACAGACTCAGCGGTCACATAGAGGTAGCCAGCAGCGAGCACTACGATAGCTTCGGCGGCTTTAGACACGATTGCCATCGCGTTTACTGGACCACCCATGACGAAGTATGCAATAAGTTGAGCGAGAGCAAACAGACTCGCGAGAAGATAGAACTCACGACGCCAGTATCGGGACGCATAGACCACAATTCCGCCAATGAATCCGAAACTTGCGAGAACGAATAACACTGCTTGCATCGTGTCAAATTCGATAACGACTGGTGCAAGCCAGAGGTGAATTGCTGCCGAAATGAGCGCTGCAGTAATCATCACGTATGGGACGATTCCAGTTGGAATCCCAGTGATAAGGGGCGGATCAGTGGCGACATTAGATGTGGTGTGGGACATCACGCGTATGCTAGATTGCCCCTTTGATGTATTTTTCTGTTATAAATTTTATAATAAAAGATTTATTTTGGTGCAACAGAGATTAGAGGGGAACGAGCGCGGATCACTGGGGTGAGGAAGAGTGGCGTGGATCCGGATTCTCGTCGTTAGATGACTTCATGTATCTACTCTGATATGAATGGTTCCTACTAATGGATCCAAACAGTCGGATGCGAATAGCCTAGAAGTGGAAACGCGACGATGTAAGCCGGATAACCGATGATGATCTCGAGAGCGCACTGGAACGAATCGAGGCCCGCATGTATATCCTGTCGTTCGAAGAAGACATGGTGTTCACACTCAAAGACAACCGTCTCAAAGAAGAGATAATCCCCGATAGCGAACTTCGGCCAATCCCGACGCCATAGGAGCACTTCGAGATGTTGGGTTCCGTCTAGAAGACAGGAGCTTCATTGACAACGCTATCAATGAGCTCCTTGACGAATCAGTAGCCTAATTGGATATAGAGGTCAGCAACCAGTTCGTTTTTCACCGCCTTACTAGAAGACACCACCATGGCTGACCGTTCACCAATAACATCCTTCTACCGACGACGCGGTGGACCACACCTGTGGGGAGTTAGCCGCCCAAATTGGAGATCGAGACGAGCTGTTGATTATCCACGATGTCGACAACAATCCCGCCGCCGAACGACGAACCATTCCCGAGGGTGTCCAGCTCATCGTCGCCGGTAATCCTACCCACTGTTCAGGGGAGACAAACGCCATCGCCACTGGAATGGACGCCGCGCGTCACGATCGCCTCGTTTGGACTGACGATGATTTCCATCATCCTCCCGACTGGCTGGCCACCCTCAGCGCCAACTATGAGAGATATGAACCAGTCTCGGAAGTGCCGTATTTCGTTGGGGAGGACCCACTCTCAGTACTCCTTGAGCCAGTGTATGCTTCTGGTGGTTCACTCGCATCTATCTCGGAAATAACATCTGGGGTGGCGTGGGCATATTCGATCGTAACGATATCAACGAGGCCACGTTTCTCGGGGAGCTTCGTCAAACAATCAGTGATAACGGACTCCCCATAGAGTCTCTCTCGGTGACGACAGTCAACCGAACACGCGTCGTCCCGACCGGGGGAACGATCCGCGAGGCGATCGAACGACCGGTCCGATGGATACAGATTCTCCGGTAGCATGTTCCTGGGGCGATTGTCGGAACGTTTCTCGTGTTGTCGTTACTTCTCATGTGCAATCTTGGCTCCACTTCCGACAGCAGTTCTCCTTACGTTGGTGCAGTTCGCCGTCAACGAGATTCTGGGCGTTCGTCGTTGGACGGCCGTATTAGCCTTCGTTTTCGTCCCTCTGGTTGTGTATGGGCTTGCTCGTCGGACGTTCGCGTGGGGTGGACGGCGATACTGCTGGCGTGAAAAGTTCGATGTGACGGTGCTCAATTAGTGATCTCAGCGGTATACCCTCTGGTTACTGTGTGCAACAGTCGCTATTACGAGCCGGCCAGTATTGTATAAGGTTTGTCGACTGCTGCATTCGCCATCCCAGTTATCCTCCGGATATGCAGCGATTGGTGCCGTCGTTGGTACTGCCCGTAGTGAGGGAGGAAATCAGAAGACTGCAAATCCAGTCGCAAGTATCGGAACATTGGCTGGTACTACTTTCAGTGAAGGCCAGGTAGTAGTGACCGCTGAGAAGTAAAAACGGGAAGACTCACTGGTAACCAGAGAGCAATGATTCACCGACCAATTTACTGGGTTGTTCGAGGGGAAGAAATAGGTCCGGACAGCAATTCGCTCTACTCATGGTACTGTCCCTCTCGGAAGTGTTAACCATGACGCGGATCTACATTTGTTTGCAATGGCAAACGGAAAAGTTGATTTCTTCAACGACACTGGCGGTTACGGATTTATTTCCACTGAGGATGCGGATGATGACGTTTTCTTCCACATGGAGGACGTTGGCGGCCCGGACCTCGAAGAAGGCACAGACATCGAATTCGATATCGAACAGGCTCCTAAGGGCCCCCGAGCGACCAACGTCGTTCGAGCGTAATACCTGCTTCAATATCGCCGATCGGCGATACTGAAACATGACACCATTTTTATCGATGCTACGTTCCGTAGCCAGCGCTATCAAATTGAGTACTTATCTGAATCAATAGCACAGTTGCGGATCGTGGTGGGGTGAGAAGTAGAAGAACAAATAGCCGTACTGGAACTCTCGAATTCGAGTGAGCTACCTGAATCAGCTGCTCAGTACGTGCACAGACCAACTGACCCGGTGGTTGATACTGTGTGCTCGGCCGATAGGTGAATTTGAGAGGAGCCGACCGTCGAACGGCCACACTCTTATCCCGCTCTCGCTCGTAAGTTGGAGGATGGCAGATAACAAAAACGCACGAGACAAGCAAGCGGATGATGAAGAACGACGCCAGCAAGAACGAGAACTCCAAGAGTCGCGTGACCGCGCCGACGAACCCGAACCGATAGATACTGAGCCCAGCGAACAGCTCGGTGAGCTGGATGAAGAGCTCGAAAATCACGACTATCCCACGACTACTGATGAACTTATCAGCGCTCACGGCGACCGTGAGGTCGAAACACAAGGTGGGTCGAAAACCATTACAGAAGTACTTTCTCCGATTGACAACGAACTGTACGAATCTGCCGACGACGTTCGAAATCGATTACAAGGATTGATATCCCGTTGATCGGGTCACTTCCGTCAGCGACTTCCGGTCACTTACCTATCCATATTCAATCGGAGCAAAATCTATCGGATAAGTGCTTGCCTTCCATTGCTATATCTGCACTAAAGCATGTATAACGTTCTTAGAGACGGAGGTATCGTGAGAATCTCCCCAGAGTAATTTTCCACAGTAAGATTTATTATGAATAAAATATTATGTATTTTTAGATATGTTTGGGGTAAGATACGACAACTGCGCTGACTGTGGCACCCGATCAACGAGTACCAACCAAGTGCAACTGCTCAGCAACGGCGAATCTGAATGGGTCTTCTTTTGTGATAATCCCCACTGTGAGGGGAGTTGGACGGTCCCTGTCGGAAAGATATGATCGAACACCCAACTCTTCAGCTGGAGAGGACCTCTGAGACTAGCACAATCTGCCTGCTGGAACACTCATAACATACCAATGGTTTTGATGTGAATGGGGTACCACAGTTCTGACAAGCGAATTTCCACGAACATATATCAAGCTTCTGTGCGTTGTATGTCATCTTTATCTATATTAGAATATAGTTAGTGCCATATTCATTTTTGTTTGTATAATATTGAATGAACTTTGTCGACGTATCTCCTAAAAAATGATCGTGCCATTAGTTGACGTATGATGTTATCAAGGAACCTCATCTCGAAAAACTAGTAATCAACTCTTCGTTCGTCGGTATGAGCTACAACGCAGTGAGTGTCTCCTGTGAGAACTCAGAGGTCGAACTCCACTGATCACCGTCTCTGATTGCCTTCAGGATGGTGGCGTGCTGGTCGCTCAGGGCTTGATAGAACGAATCGAGATCAGTGGGTTTGACATCGGGTTACGGCCAGAGCCCTCGTGCTTCGTGGGCCTCCGCAATGCGTGACAATGCGACGATGTAGGCTGCGTCACGCCATGTGACGTCCCGCTGCTCGAACTCCGATCGAACTGCATCCCAAGCAGCCTGCATCTCGACTTCGAGTTCGTTGTTTACTCGTTCAAGTGACCACGCTCGCCGATTGATGTCCTGAAGCCACTCGAAGTAGCTCACCGTAACCCCACCAGCGTTGGCGAGAATATCTGGGATTACTGCAACGTCTCGCTCGGCGAGGATCGAATCGGCTGTCGAGGTGACCGGTCCGTTCGCACCTTCGACGACGAAGTCTGCAGCTATTGCCTCTGCATTCTCTTTGGTGATCACGTTCCCTAGGGCGGCAGGAATGAGCACATTGACGTCGAGCGTGAGCAACTCATCATTCGAAATAACAGTGTCAGCGTACTTCGTGACTGCTTCCGGCTCCTCGTCGTGGGTCGGGACAGATGCAGTATCGATCCCTGCTGGTTCGTACATTGCGCCATTCACATCGCTGATCGCGACAACTGTTGCACCCCAATCATCGAGGAGACGGGCCGCATTTGCCCCAACGCTTCCGTAGCCTTGGATTGCCACGGTGGTATCCTCGAGCTGTCGGTCGTAGTACTCGCAGACCAACTGCGTGATGATCGCGACACTCCGGCCGGGGGCTTCTTCACGACCCTCGCTGCCACCGACCACGGGTGGCTTCCCGGTCACGACGCCTGGTGCCGTCTCGCCTTCCTGCATCGAGTACGCGTCCATTAACCACGCCATCGTTTTCGGGTCCGTTCCCATGTCAGGTGCTGGAATATCTTTGTTCGGGCCAATCACGTCACGAAGTTCTTGTGCGAATCGGCGAGTAAGGCGCTCTTTTTCCGCCGAACTCAGCTCCTTCGGATTGACTGCGATGCCGCCCTTGGCCCCACCGAATGGGAGATCCATCACGGCGCATTTCCAGGTCATCCACATACCGAGGCCGACACATTCGTCTCTGGTTACCTCGGGGTGGTATCGGAGTCCACCCTTAAACGGGCCTCTGACGCTATCGTGTTGCGCTCGATAGCCCGTGAACACCTCGACCGTTCCGTCGTCACGTTTGATGGGGACTGTTACCTCGTGAACCTTCTGTGGGTGCTTAAGTTGCTCGACGATATTGGGATCGATATCGAGCTGATTCGCAGCATGATACAGCTGCCGGCGAGCCGTTTCGAGCGCCGATTCCGATTCAGTTAATTCCATCGTCGCTTCATCCGACTCGTCGCGAGTAGTATTAGTTTGAGGTGCCATAGTTATTCAAGCGGTATTAGCCGATTTCGCAGTGGCCCGCCACAATCGGGACACTGGCCAGGACTATTTTCTACGACGATGATGTTACCACACTCAAAACATTCGTAGGGGGTTTCTTCGGTGGGTTCGAGGTCAATATCTCTCATTGTGAGTTCACGAGTGTCGCCATGTAGAGTGGCACACTCTAGGAAGACATAATAAGTGTATAAGGAAATAATCAATTGTTGACTATCAAACAGTCTACTGGCTAGTGGGTTTATTATTCAACCACCTCAGCTGGGGTAGCGATGGGGAGATTGGTCTCTTCGAAGAGCGTCGCAAACAGTTTGCGCTGGACGGTCCGGGCGTGCTGATAGAACGCAGCCGGAGAAATACCAAGTGTCTCCGCAACGTCTTCACCGGTGCTCTCGCGCGGCGACTCGAAGAAGCCACTGTAATACGCCGTCTGGATCACTTCGAGTTGCCGCTCAGTCACTGTTTCAAGGAATTTCGAGTAGAGGTTATGCTCTATCGACTGATCGAGCGTCTGTTTAGTACGGAGTTCGACACCAGCGAACGTCTCACGAACGAGTTGCGTGATCGTTCGCACATCGATGCTGTCCGGAATATCGACAACGAGTGTCGTTTCGGTGGGATCAGCAATCGCTTCGCGGAAGATAGTACCGTGATCAGCCAATTCAAGGGCGAGAAACGGTTGTGTGACCCGAAGTCGCAGCACGCCTCCCGTATCATCCGCACTGATCTGTTGTACCTCATTGATACCGACAAACTGCGAGGCGGCGTCGACGACGTCAGTTAGTGCCCCGTCGTCGACGGTCACAAACACGTAGCTGCCTTCTGTGGATTGCTGGACGCCACCCTGATACGTAAGGGTGCAGGCTGCATCCTGCGCGAGCCGTGAGAGTATGAACGTTGGATCGTTAATTGTGAACACGACACGTGTCATCGACGTCGTGAGCAAGGCATTCTTCCGTTCGATCGCACTGAGTGCGGACGCGATAGTTTCGCCGAGTTCGGCTAAGACAGCTTTCGCCGTCTCGTCGAACGCATCCTGAGTCGGTGCATAGACCGTTAGTATCCCGTGTGTGAGATCATTGTATACGAGCGGAATACTCAACACGGAGAGGTAATCTCGAGAGAGAGCGTCCTTCCGCCAGGCTTCGTCACGGAGTTCGGCAGCAACGTTCGTCACCATCGTCACGTTGCCAGTCGCCGCGGTTTGTCCGGCTGGTTCCGTATCTGACGCGTTGACGACAAACGAATGTCTATCCAGATACCCCTGTTCGCTTCCTGCCCAAGCCCGTGGATCAACGGTGTCTGTCGTCGGGTCGATCGTGCCGATCCAGGCAAACCTGTATCGGTCATCAGCAGTCAACAGCTCACAGACTGTATGATCGATTTCCTCTCGCGTTTCCGCTTGCACGAGGGCTTGATCGATCTCTCGAATCGTCTCGTTGATGCGATTTAGAGTGGTGAGCTGTTCGTTTTGCGCTTGGAGTGTGCGGTCCTGCTCCCGGAGTTGGGACTCCCGTGTAACGCGATCGAGGGCTGCCTCAGCGGTTGCAGAAAGAAGATCAGCCAGTTCCCGCGCCACATCGTCGAAGGCTCCTACCATGTGTGAACCGGCAACGAACACTCCGTGGTTACCGAGTGGAATGTAGGTTGCACTGCGAAGGTCAGTAGCCCAGTTGTCGAGCCGGTCTGCCTCGTGGACATCGTCGAAGAACAGGGCCTCGTCCTCGACAAAACTGTAACTCGGTAGACTTTCTCCGTCGGCATGGACGATGGGAAGCGGTCCATTGAGCTCTTTCATCGTCGCCGAGTGTGCTGCGGGCCGAAGGTCGTTCGTGTCGGCATCGAAAAGATAGACCGCACTCGCATCCAAATTGAGGACGCCGGAAGTATCATCGACAACATGCTGAGCGATCTCTTGATGAGTTTCGGCGTACAGGAAATCACGCGCGGTCTCTTGGAGAGTCGCGAGCGCCTCTTCACGTTGCTTGCGTTTCGTAATATCTCGACAGCTGAAGAGGAGCGTCCCATCCTGAATCGAGACTTCGCGAACGTTGACTAGGAGCGTATGCTCACGGCCTACCTTGTCCGTTGCCGTTGTTTCGATGTTCTTGAGCACGCCGTCAGCCGCGAGTTCGTCACGGTCGAAGAAATCCTTACCAAGGAGATCGTCGATCGTTCCCTGCCCGTAAATCTCGTCAGCTGTGTAACCGAAAATGAAGTGGATATTGGGACAGACGTAGGTGTACTCGCCGTCTTCGTCCGTGATAAGGATAGTGTCCGTCATATTGTTAAGCGTAACGCGATGGAGTTCCTCTGATTGGCGGAGGTCGCGTTCAAGGTCGACGCGCTCAGTAATGTCGACGCCTTCGACGACGATCGAGACGAGGTCACCGCGTTCGTTCTCGACCGGATGCACGGAAAGATCGATGACATGTGGATTCTCGACATGTGGCGGTTGCTGGACGACCGCGTTGCCGAACGTTCCGCCGAGTGCGTTCTCCACGATCTGTTGAATGTCTGCGTTCGTTGCACCGGTCTCTGTCCACCACGGAAGCGTCCAAAATGGTTCGCCGACAATCGTTTCGACGTCCTCGTCAATTATCTCCCGTGCAGTTTCATTCACACGGGCAAGTGAACCATCCAGGTCAAGCACCCACGTTGCGGTCCGCGAATCGTTGAAGATCGTGTCGAACTGTCTGGCCCGCTCCCGTTGCGTGACCGACCGCTGTGCGGACCGGATGGCGCGTTCAGTTCGTTCGATGAGTTCTTCGGTCATCTGTTCTGTCGGTTCCGTGAGCGCGATGTAATCGGTAATACCGGCTTCAATAGCCTCGCTGGCAATAGCTTCGCTCCCGGCGGCAGTACAGAGTAATACCGGTAAAATCGTGGTTTTGGTACGAATCTCCTTGAGGAGTTCCAGCCCTGTTGTCCCTTCGAGCGAGTATCCGCTGATGAGACAGTCAGTGGTTCGTTTCTGGATGATGTCAATCGCCTCCACCTTGGTTTCAGCTGTATGCACAGTCGCCTCAGTCTGTGTCTCGAGGGACGCAGCGAATCGCGCAATCCAGTCATCCGTCCCGACAAGCAATACCGTCGACGAATCGAGGACGAGTGAAGAAGAGACCATTATTCAAACAAGCAGATAGAGCAAACGCTTCTTTCGGTGCCGATTCGGGCTTGCCTCCAGCTCTGTTGCTGGCCCGGGGTGGAATACATGTGCATAGCTATGTGACTATTAAACTATCTGTGACAAAGGCATTTGCTATTGAACCACTATGGACATAGGATAATCTGAAGAGAGCATTCTTCGAGCATGCAGTAGTCGACCCAGGCCTCATTGGGCCACCTTTCGCATGTCACCCCCTGTAGTGCTAACCGTTTCTAGCACAAAATTCCAGTACTCGCCCGAGCACCGAGAGTTTATATCGGAAACATACTGCTTATATTGCGTTTACGTACCTGCTTGTTCTGATGACGGGGATCGCGAACGTATCACCACTTGCGTTTCTCAGTGGATCAAAGGATGCGATAGTAACGGCATTTGCGACACGCTCATCGAGCGGTACGCTTCCAATAACGATGACCAGCGCCGAAGAGAATCCCCGTATCAAAGAGGCAGTCTACTCGTTTGCCCTTCCGGTTGGCGCAACCGCAAATATGGACGGTACGGCGATTCAGGAGGCGATCACCGTCGTGTTTGCCGCAAACATGGTTGGACAGCCTCTCGCACTCTCCGAGCAAGTTCTCGTTTTGGTTGTCGTCGTCCTCATCAGTATCGGTACTGCTGGCGTTCCCGGTGCGGGAATCGTCATGCTGACTGTGATCCTGAACCAGGTCGGTCTTCCACTGACTGTCGTTGGATTCGTTGCCGACATCGATCCGATTCTTGGTCGAATTGCAACGATGAACAACGTCACTGGAGACCTAGCAGTCGCGACCGTGGTGGGCAAGTGGAACGACGCGATCGACTTCAGTAGTGGCGTGTGGACTCAGTAATCACTTTGTCTAACCGAAACGAGGATTACGGAAATCCACCGTCGATTTCAGTGATACGACATGCTAAAATGGGCCGTTACTCAGCTACCAGAGTCACTAATGCTGGCCTTCTTCGAACTCTTCGACGATCTTATCGCAGAAGGCAGGTAAGTCGTCGGGATCGCGGCTGGTTACCAGTCCTTCGTCGACGACGACTTCCTCGTCGACCCACTCCCCACCTGCGTTCCGGATATCGGTTTGCAGGCTAGGATAGGACGTTACGGTCCGTCCCTCAACCGCATCCGCCTCAACTAGTGTCCAAGGGCCGTGACAAATTACTCCAAGTGGCATCTGCGCTTCGGCAAACTCGCTCACTAAGCTCATTGCATCTTCATCCATTCGAAGTGTATCGGCACCGACCGTGCCACCCGGAATAATCAGTGCATCGTAATCGTCCGAAGAGATCTCGGAGAAGGACTTCTCGATCTCATAGGAGTCACCCGGTTCAAGATCGTTGTTGACAGTTTCGACCTCGCCGGTTTCCGTGCCGACGACCTCGACAGTGGCTCCGGCGTCCTCGACAGCTTGCTTTGGTTCGATGAATTCAACCTCTTCAGTACCCCTCTGTGCAAGAAAGACAGCAACGGTGGTATCGCTAAGTGGATCTGCCATTGTATTTTCCTCACTAGGCTAGATAGTCCGACGCCAGTTAAAAAGAGAGCCTGCCGTTGCCATACTACCCCCACATGTATTTTATTTTAAATTATTATATTATTAATTGAGGATCCCTCTAAATGGCTGCTCGCTATCTAAGCGATACTCAACTACGGGTTCAACGAAGAGGAAGACAACGCCTTCGTGAGAGAGCTCATTTGGCAATTCTTCAAACGTATTACCGATGACCGAGCACGTGAGATCGAAACGCTCGTCGAGTAGTCTGCGTATGGGCCTGCTATTAGGATAGTACCGTAGTTTGGATAGAGAGTGAAGTCACTAGTCTCGTCGGCATGCGACGATTTGGGTATTAAATCAAATACTCTCAAGATGGATTCTATGCAACAAGTTGACAAGGATCGTGAGCAATATAATACTATGTATGATCTCACCGGCTTCCAGCGGGATTTACTGTACGTGATCAGTGGATTGGACGAACCGCACGGTCTTGCCCTCAAAGACGAACTCGAAGAGTACTATGAGACAGAAATCCATCACGGGCGACTCTACCCAAATCTCGATACGCTCGTCAACAAAGGACTCGTCGAAAAATCACAGATGGATCGCCGAACAAATAGCTATGCACTCACAGCACGTGGGCAACGAGAAATTGACGCTCGGAGAGAATGGGAACACCAGTATCTCCAGGACACTCTCAGCACAGCCTAAAGAAGAGCTATCGCTCGGAAGGCTCCGCATCAATCATTGCCGCTGTCCCATCGGTAAACAGTAGTGCAAGCCGGCCCATCCGTGCCGAATCGTACGCAGTGAGGTCGTATCGATTGTGATTGCTCCGATGAGTATAAACCTGTAGAATCTCGAGATCCGCGGCAGTACTCAGGAGCTGGCCAAAGATCTGTGGTTCGAACGGCGGATCATCCCATATCGAATATAGCTGTTTTGCCGAGGCGTAGTTCCGCTCCGTCTGTTCGAGAGCCTGTCTAAGATCTTCTATATAACGTTCTAACAGACTAAAGCGTTGAGGAGCATTATCGAGGATCTGTAGCTGCTCGCTGAGAGAGGTGTCTGGAGACTCATCCAGCGACATCGGATGGAGGGAGATAATGGCAACATGTAGCAATAAACACGCTGTAGCAGACAGGTTTGCCGGAAACGATTCCGCAGGGTTACATACAATTAGCTACCGATAACAAATATCAATGGTTTCAATTCCAGATCGGCTTCAAGTCCTCATAACGAGTCAGCTAACCGAGACAGAGGAAAGACTGCAGATCGAGGTTCCATCAGAGCTGGTCGACCAAGCGACGGTTGCTCCAGGAGAAGTCTATCAGATCGCAGTGCTTCCTGCTGAGACAGAGAATTCGACAGATAACCACCGCGACACAACAACACCTGTTGATGCTTCAGCGGCTTTCTCAACCGGCAAGAAATCGGAACCGCCAGTCACAGAAGGCGAGATTCGAACGGTGACGATCGATACGCTCGGTGATCAAGGGGATGGCATTACCCGTGTTGAACGAGGATTTGTTGTGATCGTTGCGAACGCTAAACCCGATGAAGAGGTAACAATCAAGATCGAGACCGTCCAGTCGAACGTCGCTTTTGCGAGCATTCGAGAGCGACGAGAGTAGATCCAGACTGTCGAGTACACACACTCCAGAAGTGGTCGATCCACGAGGAGACGACTGACCTGGAGAGCTCTCAGTGGCGCTCCCAGCCGACACGAACAGTGGCTGTGAGTTCATCGATCACCGATTCGGTGAGCGCTACTGGATCGGGGTCATCAGTAGTAGAGTGGTCTGAGGAGACATCAAAGACCTCAACAGAAACGGATTGGGCGTCCGCTAAGCTCCCGGTATCAACTTCGAGATCGAAGATCGTGTGACTGTAGATGACGATGGTGCGTTCGTTCGAGACTTCCAAGTGTTCGATCGCTGCCTGCTCGAATGCATCGAGAAGATCAACCGACTCGTCAAACTGGTACTGGACTGCTGACCACTCCTCATCGTTCATACTACTGAAAGATCAGCACCCCACGAATATCAAGTGTTGTGACTTCGATATCCCCCACTACCTAGAGAAGTACGAACGGGAACTCTCTCAGTCAAAGAATCACCAGTAGTCTACTCGCGACTTGTTCGCCGGACTGCAGAACTCAGTGGGATCACTCAGCGCTTGTCTTGGTTGCTTTGCCGAGGTACTCACGTCGGGCAGTATTCCCGTCACGATAGGCCCAATACTTGTATGGACCATGTTTTTCATCGCCACTCATACATGAGCAGCTCTCATCACCGCAGGTCCGGTACTCAAGATATATAGCGTTATCTGATTCATTCTCGAGAACGCTGGCATCCTCGGGTAGTTCGTCTATGACTGGCTCACTTCGACGCTGTTCACGTGCGGCAAGCAACTCGTCGATATATTCTGTGGCCTCTCAAAGTGCTTCATCGTCTTGTTTGGGGAGCCCTTCAGCAAGGTAATTCGGAAGCGAGGAAGGTACAGTTAGACCCATTCTACCTTGTGCAATAATTCACGTCTAGCAGTATGATATTGTTGCACAAGGGGCCCGAAATAGTCGCTATCTTCAGAAGAGGTACTATAATGATAACCCGAATTTTCAGCAACAAGTGGGAGTAGAACGGTGTACGTGCATGGTCTCTCGCTAATGAGAACTATGTTGGAAAGGCTTCTAATCAGAAGGGCACCCAGTAGTTTTGCAGTACTATCAGTAGGGATGTCTTCTAGTAACAGACATTCAGTTGAATTCGCCGGAGAACAGCTATCTGAAGGCTTATTGAAGACCGACTCCAAAGAAGAGCTACACAATGCCTCCACTCCAAAATATGACCGCTGATGTCGAGGTAGAGAATATCGGCGGTATCGATGCTACCTCTGTCGAGTTCACTCCCGGTGTTACGATCCTCGCGGGACGGAACGCAACCAATCGAACGTCGTTTCTCCAATCACTGATGGCAGCCCTCGGGAGCGACCGAGCGTCGCTCAAAGGGGACGCTGATCACGGCTCAGTGTCGCTGACCCTCGATGATGAGACCTATACTCGCGAGTTGACGCGCACAAATAGTGACATTGCGTTCGCCGGCAATCCATACCTCGATGATCCACAGCTGGCCGATCTATTCGCGTTCCTGCTTGAGTCCAATCCGGCTCGACGCGCTGTTGTTCGAGATGATGACCTCCGAGAGCTGATTCTCCGACCGGTTGATGTCGAGGAAATCGAAGCTCGGATCAGTCAATTGCAGGCCGAAAAACGCAGTATCGACAAACAACTCTCGGAACTGTCCGAAGCCCAGCGTGAACACGGTTCGCTGGAAGAAGAGCATGCACGCGTCACAACACAGCTTGAGGATGCCAAAACAGATCTCGAAGACGCGCGTGAAACACTACAGACAGCCCAGCAATCCGATACCAAAAATACAGGCTCGGACCAACTCGACGAACTGCAGGAAACACAGTCCCAGCTCGAGGATGTCACCTATAACTTGGAAACCGAGCGAGAGAGTGTTTCTTCGCTCGAAGACGAACACACCGATATCGAAGCAGAGCTTGAAGACCTCCCGACGATTGATGAGGACGAACTCGACGATTTAGCCAGCGAGATCGAGCAGATTCGGGGTCGAAAGCGGGAACTCGATGAAATTATCTCCCAGCTCCAGACAGTCATCCAGTTCAACGAGCAGATTACCGACAACGGAGTGACGGATCTTCTCGGTGATGAGGAGGCGGCTCAAACAGAAGCCGATGGTGGTTCAATAACCGATCAGTTGGTCGCGGACCACTCAAACGAGGTCACCTGCTGGACGTGTGGGTCGGAAGTCGATACCGATCAGATCGAATCAACGGTTTCACGTCTCCAAGACCTCCGCCAAGAGAAAGTCCAGCGGCGCAATGAACTCAACCGAGAACTCGAGGAGCTCAAAGCTCGGCGCAAAGAACACACTACAGCTAGGGATAAACGGTCCGAACTCGAACAAGCGCTCGAAACAACTGAAGCGGAGCTGGCTGATCGAACCGATCGGATCGCCGAACTCGAATCACAACGGGAGGATCTGCTGGAGGAGATCGAGGACTTGGAGTCGGCCGTTGAAGCTGACGAGGACGATGAGGAGCTTCTGGCGGCTCAAAAGGAGGTTACCCAACTCGAACTCAAGTGCGATCGACTCGAACGCCAGCGTACCGCACTCGAGGATGATATCGAGGAGCTCGAATCCCGACTCGAGGAGCGTGGGCAGCTCGAAACCCGTCGTGAAGAGATCAATACGGAACTCGAGGAGCTTCGAACACATATCGAGCGCGTCGAGCGTGAGGCGATCGAGGCATTCAACGAGCATATGGAGACCGTCGTCGATCTGCTTGATTATGGGAACCTCGCGCGGATTTGGCTCGAATACCGCCATTCAGACGGGACCGGTGACGGGAGTTTTGAGCTTCATGTGACACGCCAGACGGACGATGGAACGACCTACGAGGACTCCGTCAGGCATCTAAGCGAGAGCGAGCGCGAAGTAACCGGACTGGTACTCGCACTGGCAGGTTATCTCGTTCATGACGTGCACGAAGAGATGCCGTTCATCCTACTGGATTCATTGGAGGCGATTGATTCTGAACGCATTGCACAGTTAGTCAAGTATCTCGAAGAATACGCCTCCTATATCGTAGTTGCCCTTCTCCCAGAGGATGCCGACGCACTCGATGACGAGTACCAGCGGATTACAGAGATCTAGCGACTGAGTCTACAAGAAATCTAAAGACTTCCATAACGAGTGTAGAAGAAGCGAAGAGGACGATTACTCCGGACAGAGTGGTGTTAGAGAGTGTTACTGGAATTCCATCAGTGATGTTGTCGGTGTGTCTCCTTCACCGGCGGGAAGGTGATCCTGGAGAGAGTCATGAATACCAACATCAGTAATGATCTCATCTAATGCGGAGAGAATAAGCTGGACGTCCATCTCAAGCGTGTACTCACGATAGGTACCACCACGTCGACCTTCATTACGCTCAGTTACGGAAACAAGCCCCAGCATCGCGAGCTCGGAGAGATGATCACGCATACGACGTGGCACAAGCGGATTACGACCAGCTCGTTGAGCAAATCGAGTATATCGTGGTCGTACATCTCGTGACCTGATTGGCGTCTCGTTTTCAAGGTGTAGTGTGAGCAGTGAGTAAAGGACCAGATGACCGTGCTGCGTAAGACCACTAATGCCTTCTTCGATACGACCGCGCTCAAGGTCATGGCGGCCGTTCTCAACGTGAGGCGTCGTAATGGTTGTTGTGTCGGTTTCCTCGCGAGCGAGATCGCCCGCTTTCATAAGTAAATCAATCGACTGACGTGCATCACCAGCATCTTTCGCGCCATATGCAGCACAAAGTGGGATAACAGAACTCTCAAGCACATCATCATGAAAGGCGACTGCTGCACGCTGCTTAAGAATCAGTTGCAAGTCACTGGCATCATACGCTGGGAAATGAATCTCTTGTTCACACAATGAACTCTTCACTTTTGGAGAAAGGTTATCCCGGAACGAGAAATCGTTAGAGATACCAATAATGCCTATTTTCGCGTCTGTAAGGTTATTGTTTGCACGGGCTCGTGGCAGCTGATAGAGAATAGAATCATCTTCTACATGGTCAACTTCATCTAACACGATGAGGATGCATCCACCAATAGAATTGAGTTCGTTCCAGAGCATCTCATAGACGGTCGCTCTGGGATAGCCAGTGGTGCTAATCTGATCCGTGTCGTCTCGGAGTTCATTAACCAGATGAGTAGCAATCTGATACGAAGATGTGAGGCCGTCACAATTTAGAAACGTAAGATGTAGATCGAGGTCTTCGTACTGAGTAGCGTCCTCCTTGAGATGTGAAAGAAGATACCGAGTTGCAGCAGTTTTCCCAACTCCTGTTTTCCCATATAAGAAGACATTGTTTGGCTGTTCGTTGTTGATTACAGGCTGGAGAGCTGCTTGGTACATCTGGATCTCGTCGTCACGCCCAACGAGCTGATCAGGTTGATAATCCTCTCGTAGAGCATCGCGGTTCTCATAGATTTCCGTATCCCGTTCAAACAATCCCATTTAGTATTCCCTATCAGAATCACTGTCATCGTACCACATAAAACCACCCCGTCCGGAGTGTCCGCTGTTCTTGTATAATATAAAGAGATGAGTAACACCCTCCCCCCACTATGTCCGCTGTTAACCAAATAAGGGTAGGACCAAGAAGGAATACAATGATAAACTCCGGAAAAGTTTATTAGAGTGTGTCCAGAATTGGTCCGTAGGTTAGAGAATAAAGTAGTAGTGGCTGTAGCGGTAAGGCGGTAGCGGCCAACCGTCTTCTCTTCTAGACAGAGAACCGCGGACGTAGTGGGGGGAGGGTTACTGATGGATCAAATCTTATTTTACCCTCTTAGAAGTCTCAATGGGATTTCTTTCTTTCTCTCATATCTCTATAAGCAGATCAACATAGTCAAACACCATGATGTCCGCTGTTCTTCTTGCTGTCCTCCATTTCAATCTGAGAACAGCGGACACAGTGGTGTTGTAGCACCTATTCTTCTCAAGTAACAGAGGACATGGTGGTGTTTCTGGCTTGTATGATTTCTTGACCTCCTTATTGTTCCACAGCCTTGTTCAACACTCATCCCTATCAACGGCTCTGTTGCACAAGGGTAGGAACCTTAGCTGATTCCAGACCGCACGTGGACGGTAACGGTTCCATGGACGTGGGAGGAGACGGAAACCTACCGTGAGTATACCGGCACCACCTGGTATCGCCGGGCGTTCGAATTTGACCGGGCAGACAGCGATCGACTGGCGTTCTAAATCGATTCAGTGAGAACGTACTGGATTCGTCAAGCGTGCCTTCGCAGTAGTACGACCTCATTTTTTATTTACTGTGGTTCTCTAATATCCTAAGTACTGGTTCAAAGTGGCGAACTCTTCAGGAGAGAGAATAACCTTCGCAGTGAATTCGTCTATCTGTTTGAAGTCATCGTCGAGAGTTAGAACGGTCTCAATGCTCTCTTCGCGAGCGACTTGCGCGTAATATCCATCCCAGCCTTCGATGTTGGTATCAGCTGCGAGAGTGAATCCTGCTCGAACACTGCTCTCTGATGTTTTCTCGTACCAGTGAATCTGCTTGGCATCCATAAAATTCTGCATCAGTCGAGACGCTTCCTCATTCGAAAAACCATAGAATGATGATAGAACATGGTGTGCTCCGATGAGTGACGTATAGGGGATGACAACCTCGATCTCGCCACGAATTGCTTGCTTTACATACGAGAGGGGGGTTTCACTCACAGGGGTTCCCGCGTGTGCGAGCGCAGTTACGCCGATGTCGAATAGAAATGGGCCGTTACTGGTCACTGGATTGCTCTTGTTGGGCTTGCCGTTGTACTGTGTCTGCGTGATCCTTTGCTATCGGATCGAGTTCTCCGTATGGTGTTGGAGATCTGGTTTTGGTAGCTTCTTCGATTATTTGATCCATCCGATCTAGGATTTGCTCCGGTTTGTCTTCGGGTTTGACTACTGCTTTCCCCTCTTCTTCGTGAACTTCGACTGATGTTCCAGGTGAGATTCCAAGCTGTTCGCGTATCTTTTGGGGAAGCACGATCCGTCCCTTCGAATCTACTTTTGGCATAATCCCACCTATGGTGGGAATCACTATAACTGTTCTGTACAGTCGGCGTAATTTCAGAAGAGGGAAACGGATTTAACCAACAGAGCCCCCCTTTCGCAGCTATCCAGTTGGTTAAGACCAATCCGGGCCAGTATCTTCCTGATATGCTTTCTTCTCCTCGTAGAACGGATATAGTAATGACGCTCATTAAAAATGTTCACTACAAATATTCATTAATTGTGTTCAGTACATTCTGTAGATGACTACATTATTAAATGTGTCTGACGAACATTGACGGGTGATCACAGTGTTGGAGAGAGTATATTAGCATATTCAACGTATAGTGAGGCTGGTGGGGTAGAGAAAACCACGACAGCAGCAAATCTAGCAGTTGCTCATGCACGAGCAGGCCTCAAACCACTTGTTGTACCACTCGATCCACAGGATGGTGATCTCTCACGGCTATTTGGTGTTGATGACCAACGAACGGAACCTGTTGATAATCTCGTCCGGATCTAATTCGCCGGCCCAAAAGTGATTTGAACGATCTTATTCGGACCGTAGAAGGCGTTGACATCATCCCTGAACACAACATGCTCTCTGATCTCGCAGAGTACCTCCAACGCGAGAAAGACCAGGCAAAGCAATGGGCGAAGCGTTCGGGATGCACTCACAGCTCTTGCGCGTCCTTCAGAAAGCAGGTGTCCCTGAGAACTATGATGTCCTCATTTGCGACCCACCAGCCACTGAAGGACCACATCTCTACAATGCAATCCACGCAACTCGTTCACTCGTAATCCCTGTCGAACCGAGTGCAAAGGGTAAGGCAGCAGTTCAAGGCCTTGAATCCTTGTTGCCGGCCTTGAGGACCAACTTGACGTCGAAGTTGGTGTATTAGCAGCCGTTCCTGTCGGCTTCAAAAACACACGCAACCAGCGAACGATTCTTGACGAAATCAAGTATCCTATTCCCGAAATCATCGGGGAGCGCGCTTCTCTCATGGAAGGATGCTGGATGCAGCAATGTTCGGCATTTAGATACGTCCGGGAATTCCGTGATCGACGTCGTGATTACGAGATCAATACGCTCGCTCAGTTTAATTCTTTAGCTCGTCAATTAGAGGCTGAAGTCGGACTTGAAGCACCAAATCCACCTGAACCAGGGGATATTGATCATGAGGTGGTCACTGCATGACGGGGATGAAACAAGGCGCCTGAGAGAACCCGTTCGCTGAGGACCCCGACACGGACGAGGAACAGTCACCAACTGCTGACGATAAACCTGATAGTGAGACACAATTACCGGATGTCGACTCCGAGAATTCAGGTACAACTCGTTCGGAAAGCAGAGACTCATCTCAACCAATGCAGATTCCATATAAATTCCGGCGCAGTGGGGTGCAAGATGGGCGTGATCGGTTCCACTATTCCTTCATAGCAATACGAAAAGCGCAGAACGTGATGCACTTCGGGAACTCGAGGAGCAGTTCGACGGCAACGTATCACTAACCGATCTGCGGGAAGCACTCGTGATGACCGGTCTTAATCATCTCGACGAAGTCAAAACCCAACTGGAAGATTGGGGATACGGAATGACATTTGACGACTAGCATACTGTGTTAAATATCGTCTGTAGCTTGGTCAAGCATCTCGCCCGCACGTTTGGCTCCCTCGGTCGCATCGATATGTGAATAGTGGTCTTTTGTCGTTTCGAGACTCTGGTGTCGCATGAGATCCTGTGCGGTGCCACGGTCCATTCGATAGAACGTATCACCGATCCCACGGCGAGCCCCGTGGAGCTGGAGATAACCGGGACCATCTGGTGGAGTCGGAATATCGAGGTCTGCGGCCTCACAGAGCCGTTTCATTACGCTTCGAGCACCCGTTGTCGTGATCGCGGGCGGGACAACTCGATACTCTCGCAGTACCTCCTCGATTGGATTCTCGTCGAGAACTGCTTCTATCGCCTCTTCATTTTTGTCTTCAACTTCCCGAAGATGCGTCCGAGCACACTCGTGCAGTGATGGTGCGTGTCTGGTGGGAAAGACGGGCCAGTCATCGGTTGGTGGATCGCTGATCGTTCGATAGCGTTCGACAGCGGGAATCGCCTGTTCAAGGAGCCATGCTGACTGACGTTGCTGATTCTTCCCGAGGACAGAAATTGTCTGCTCGTTGAGGTCGACGTCACGCCAGCGAATCCCTTGGCGACCGGTGCGGTTGTCATGCTCCGAACGGAAGATCTCGGACGCACGCACCCCAGTAAACGCGAGGACAGCGACCAATGCACGATCTCGAGCTTCGGTATTGGCGTCGAGACCTTTCTCGTCAATAGCGTCGTGAGCTCGCTTATTGACGTAGTTGAGAATCTGTGTCCGTTGGTCTGGCGTCCAGAACTGTTGTTGGGATTGCTGAGAGGCGGATCGTTCGGGCATCGATTCCTGAGCGAGGCCGGCTCGTGCGTAGTTCTCCTGAAGATAGCCCCACTTGGAGGCCCAGCCGAGAAAGGCTGAGATGATGTTGTAGTACGTCCAAGCGGTTGAGCGAGCGATACCACTGTCCGTTGTCTCAGCTTCGTTTGCGGCGACACGGCGACGCAAATGTTCGGCGTAGTGTGCGAGAACGGTTTCGTCGAGCTGCTCGAAACTATCAATATCTCGTTGATCAAGCCAGTCGGTCCAGTTAGTGATGACGCGGTCTGCGTTGCGTCGATAGTTGCCTGAATCGTCGCCTTTGGCTTTTGCCTTGAGGAACTGCGTGAGACCCTCATGGAGCGATGGAGAGTCGGATGTAGTGGTTGAACCCTGGGGATTGGGGTCGGACATAGGGTTAAAGGAGTGGAGGGCGTGGGGGGTAGTAAATCCACTGTTGACTTGTTATTTAATCAAAAGTAAATTGCTAGATTTCCTGATCGGCTGTATTTGACTAATACAGCGGTTCTGTATTCAAGAACGCAATTTACAAACTGTATAGAGCTTCATAGAGATGAACGAGGGGTGAAGTTACGACTCTCGGATTCAGGTATTCCACTCGGGCCAATCGGTTGGCACGTATTGCTCGAAGTCCGGATCTAGAGACATTGCAGTGGGTCGAAACACTCGCTCACCATTCACATGGAACTCCTCAATGGCTGCCTGCCCGGGACCAGTGAGAGAGCCCACGAACGCCATGGCAAGGGCATACGCTCCCTCGTTCCGGGCGGGATTCACAGGGATGACCGCGTACTCGTTGCGAAGCAGCGGTGGTGGCCCCTCGATTCCACGAGCGATGTGTTGAACGAGTGTCCCATCGGTACTCACGCTGAGGAACGTCCCTCGGTCTATCAGCGTGTACGCCCCGATCTGCTCGGCAGTGACCAGTGTACTGCCCATGCCTTGGCCGGTCTCGCGGTACCATTCCCCTGACGGAACGACGCCCGCCTCCCGCCATAAGCGGCGCTCGCGGATATGTGTCCCCGAGCGATCACCTCGCGACAGAAACAGAGTTTCCGTCTCGGCGATCGCACGAAAGGCTGCACTTGGGGAGCGCCCGGCCACGCCTGCGGGATCGTCGGGTGGGCCGATGATCATGAAATCGTTGACCATGAGACGCCGTCGATTGATACCGTATCCAGCGTGAATGAACTCGTTTTCCAGCGGCCGAGCGTGAACGAGGACGATATCACAGTCGCCATCCCGGGCTGTTCGCAGCGCGGCCCCCGTACCTTGGACAACTGCCTTCAGTGTCACGCCGAACAAGTCTTCAAACCCGGGGGTCAACTCGTCGAGGAGTCCGCTATCGTGGACCGTAGTGGCGGTTGCGAGTGTCAATGTCTTCATCGGTGGTTCGGAGTCCGTAGCGGTAGTACGATCCCCGATGCATCCGACAATCGACAGTGACCCGCTAAAGCCGAGCATCTGGACGTATCTTCGTCGGCGCACACTATTGTTAGCGAGATTCGACTATATTATAGCAACTACGAAACCAGAATCAGTTACTACTATATCGGATACATATTAACCGCCGATGATAAATACATCCTCTCTATGCAGTATCCTATTCCTATCACATTCTGAGGATTGCAACGGAGCTACTGATTGTACCGTCTACAACTGTGTAAACGGACTACCATCCAAAGACAACGAGTACGATTCCAAGTATGATGCCCAGCATGAATACGGACGTCCTTGAGCTCGCCATATACGGAACAGTGGAGCAGGCATATAGGTTCATAGACAGTATCTCACAATTTACTGAACCCCATACTCTATATCACGAACACCGTTCCTGACTATATTTAGATAGACAATTCAGATGATGATAAGTAAGTGATACAGAGATTGTGTGCTGTACAGCTCCGCCATTACTGAACTCGATCGTATCGTGCGTTCGAATTCGTTAATGCAAGATCGTATCAAAGGATTATCTTCCCTTGCCACACAGACATTTGCTATTGATGAAGAGGGCTGACACGGAGCAGATCCGGGATCCTCTGTGCTGATGATCAGCCTGTGTTCACTGCCGTCGCCAGTCAACTTCGGGACGCGGGACATACAGTTCGGTTCTTTGAACCACGATCCGAACTCTCTCCGATCCACATTGACGATCTCGCTCTGCTCGTCAACAAGCAGGTGTTCCCGCTCAATCTCCCCGCTCTTAGATATGCACAGCGAACGGGGACATTCTTGTGGAACAACCTTATCGCGACGATCGCGTTGAGTTCACGGCTCATCGGGCTCCGAGCGCTTGAGACGGTCGGGTTTCGTACTCCTCGAATAACCTTCGAGAAACCCGAGTTTGAGTACGTTGCAAAGCCCTTCTACATCTGGCACGGCGACCCCGAACTGAACGGTGAGGGAGGGTTCTATCAAGAGCGGATTCACACGGACCCCATCGATTACAAGTACTACGCTGTCAATGATGGAACGCAAGTCCAAATAGCGGCCAAGCGCGTTACTTCGAAACTCTACGGTCCCAAGCGACTCCTGAATCAGGTTCGTCCCGAACCGATGCTTACGCGACGTCTGCGTCACCTCGTCAACCGACTTGGTCTCCAGGGCGTCGGAGTTGACTTCGTCAAAGATGACAAGGACCAGTTCTGGGCTATCGACGTCAATCTCGCCGCAGGATACCGGGATAGCGAATTAGAACCTGCCCTCTGTGAGTCGATTCGTATGGGTCTACCCAATAAGTGATCTGAGAGTCACCTCTTCGTATTATGTACCGACAGAGAGCTTCTGCTGCATACACCTTCTCTATTCAGCACGCTGTTCCTGTCACAATCAGGGAGTAGTGAGCTCCATAGAGTATTTTTTTATGGTACCGACCGGAAGCTACTCCTAGTGCCGGAGTAGCTCAGCTTGGCAGAGCAACTCCTTTGTAAGGAGTCAGCCATGAGTTCAAATCTCTTCTCCGGCTTCACAAAACGAGCCTTGTTTGGCCGTATTATAGTTTGTACGTTCAGCGAGTGCCTGCGTAGGGCTGTAAACCGAATATCGACAATAGCCACTGTAGCGAGTACTCTTTTGGCTAGCTCCTTGTGCAACAAATCGCTTCTTGTATGCGAGCTGTTGCACAAGGTAGATTACTTCCGAGAAGTGAACAACGTTTGACTGTATGGAGGCTCCCTTGCTACCAATGATCGATATCGTGTGTCGCTCGATACCGCTGGTGGAACGCCGTCTCGACAGTCCGAAAATTGAAATCGCCAAGGGTTCGTCTGTAAGCATCTACCGTTTTTAGAGCTAGCTCAGCTGTCGTCAGCTCTAGTTTGGTCTCTGTTGTCGGTGTTTGAGTCCTTATCAACCTTTCTTTGAATTTTATAAATACGATCCTTGACCTGATTTTTGTTCATGCTGGTTCGCTTGCTGACTTGCTCGGCTACTTTGTTTTCGTGCCCCTCTATAAGACCAATAAGCCGACGGAGTTTGTTTTTCACGCTCATTTCACCCATAGCTTCGGCTCGCATGTCCGAAAAGTGGTGTCTATGTCGCGGAATCACGTGATCGAGTCAATCCAATAGTTAACGATGATCGCCGCTAAATAGTCACTTATCTATGACTGATACACCACCGGTTGTCACTCGAAGCAACCGTACCATCGAATAGGCGGGCGAGCCTTCGATGGATAAACGACAAGCTGAATCAAGAACGTCTCACTAATAGTTGATGTTAGCCCCAATAGATAGGTCTATCAAGTGTGCATCTGTGACGAATCCGAAAACACCGAAATCAACGCAACACCACCATTGAGCGCGCCGTTTCGAGCTTCGGACACTGGGAAGAGCGGTCCAGCGAGACACCGAAGGGTCGGATGCCCGATGTGACCGGTATTGGTATCGCTTTGGGGTCGTAGTCAATCAGTGACCTATCAGTTTCAGTTGATGTACCCGCCGATTGCACCACCGACCGAACTCGGAATCGCGGTGAGGAATGCGATCAGAACCCCGATAGCCACTACACTCCCACCGAACAGTGCCCCCAATCCTGATGAGCCAAGTGCGAAGCCAAGGAGGGAGATAGCGATACCGGCGATAGTTGCAACAATAATTCCACCGAGAGCGCCGGAGAGAAGCGAGTGCCACGCACCATCTCTAGCACCATGATTGGTAAGGTAGGCCGAGATGAGGCCAGCGAGAAACCCAGCGATGACGGTCCCGACCCCTGGGAACGCAAACGCGATGATTCCGAACACTACTTGCAAAACGAACCCAATACCGACGGAGCGCCAATCAGTCATGAACACTTGATATGCACGTTTGGACACTGAAACCAGTACGGCTTGCGATATTCGCGCCCGTGACTGTCGAGAGCATTCCTCCCCGAAAATTCTTACGAGATCATCGGCTTTCTCACGCTTCGTGAGGGTCGCATTCGTTCCGATAGTACTCTCACTATCTACGTATCGTGAATCTCGCCATTGACGAAGGTCACTGTAATCAGAGCCACGGCACAAAAGCTATTGACCGTGTGAAAGAAATGGCCCGCGAGCGAGGGTACGATCACCTCTAGGTTTCCTGTGAATGATAGAACAAAGGTGCACGTCGGTTCTACCGCGATACACCAAACGTTGGCACAAACGCTGTGGTTGGCGAGATCTCTCGGCGCGAACTTCCTGGAGCTGCTGACGCAACGGTTGCACTTTTCCCATCCCGAGAAGACGGTATTCCATTCTTGAGGCGAACAATAATTGGGGATTCGTCCATATTGGGCAGCATCCGGAACTGCTGGAACGTATACTCCCGGTGTTGGTGGAATTGTCATGTATATTGTACGTGTCAAAGAGATCATACCGGCAAGCGCGGCACCATTGTCACGCTTGCTTGCGTCCTCTACTGGTGATTAGAAACCGTTCGATCAGAACACGCGTGTCGGTGTGTTTGAACCGAGTCGTTATCTGCGTTGTCCGATTCCATTCCGCTGGCAACGCGTGTTCCGTATGGACTTCGATATACGGCCTAGAATCGTTCCGGATGGCTGAGACGACAGATGATATTCTGTGAGCTGGCTATTCTTTCGTTGAGCGAGTCGGTTGGGTTGGGACTGTAAGATGATTTGACCGTGTTGGAACCTCTCAAACAGTGATAAGTCTTAGAAGTCGTGCTGAATACAGAGCGCATATCGGTCACTGGATTCAGTCGAGGCGTCTTGACGTCGTGTCTGCGAGCCACTTTACGAGCCGCCTCAAAGACGCTCTCTGATTGAGTCCGAGCTATTTCTGAGAGATCACTTGAAAGTGACAAGCCACTGGCTATTCCTATGTGCCACGTGGGGACACCGATGAGATAGACATTAAGTAATTCTGCCATGGGTACATCGGTAAGAATATGTTAGAAGACGAGTGTTGGAGCGATGAGTATGAGAACTACCCCTAATATGATCCGCAGCCGGGCTGGATCCACTCGATGAGCTACTTGCCACCCTAATACGACTCCGACCAACTGTGGGAGTCCAATGAGAAGCACGAGCGGGAGCGACACTGCATCCACCGCGAGATAGCCAACAGTTGCGAAGGCGGAGATGAACACAGATTGTACCTGTGCAACTGCGACGGCAATCAACATTGGGACACCCAGTACGACAAGAATCGGAACTGCAACGATCGGCCCACCAACACCAAGCATCCCACCGAGAAATCCGATCCCTGTTCCGATTATTCCGATTAGAATACGGCGTTGGCGACCTGGGATTTCACTCAGACGAGTCGATGGTTTGAGCCCAACAGCCTCGCGATAGATTATCAAGACGCCGATACTAGCAATAAAGGTGGCGAGCGAATAACCAAAGACCCACTCAGGGAGGAGCAGATTTGCCTGTGAACCTAGGAGTGCACCGGCGATGCTTGTTCCACTAAGCAATACTGCAAGCTCACGGGCAAATCCACTAACAAACTCTCCTGAACGAAGGTAGACAGCGCTTCCCAGTAATCCCGTCGCAACAAAGGTGGCACTCGCTGTGCCAGCCACTTGTGCAGACGATATTGGGACTAACGCAAACAGAGCGACGGTCACAAACACGCCTCCAGGACCAATTGCAGTAATCCCGATCCCAGCAAAAAGAGCAATGACAACGAGAAGTAACGCGAGCTCGAGTGAAACACCGATATCGCTCAAAAGGAGAGGATACTGAAAATTGACCAGTACGCTCTCCGAACCTGAATGTAGCATAGACATCTGAGACAATTCGTTATCCGATAAAATGCCACCGATAGTCATCTCCTTACCTGTCACAATCGGAGTTGAGTGTAGTCCTCCTTCGGCTGTTGACGACCATTGTAGATCGTTCTCAGTTCATCTGTTGAGTCCTCGTCGGTATGCATGCCATGCTATCGCAACCCCGTCTTATTATCTGGATCGATACCAATAAGGAACCATGACCAACTCGATTCTCGTCCCGATTAACGGTATACCACCGACAATTGCTGCTCTCAATCACGTACTCACACTTGAGGACTCGCATGAAATCACGGTCCTCCAGGTTTGTCCGATCGTTGAACGAGACAATAGTATTCGCCAGACAGTCATCCCGGAAGCAATCGACGAACAACAAGAGGCCAGCAGGCAGACCGCAGAACAGATCTTCTCAAAAGCAACGGACTATGCCACCGAGCACGACGTAACACTCAAGACAGCTACCGAATCAGGGCACCCTGCTGAACGAATCAGTGCATACGCTGCTACCAATGACATTACTCGCATCGTCATCGGAACGCAAGAACAGTCACTTCTCTCACGTATTTTGCGCGGCAGCCTTCCAGATGAAATCATGAAACGATCGTCGGTTCCAGTAACAACGATTCAGACCCCGACAGATGAATCCTCCCGAAGATCTGATGGCACTGATCAGGAACGGCCGCTCACATTTTCGCGTGGGATAAACTGAGCTTCCAGCCATTGAGCGGTGTTCGGCATGATTGTCCAATCCATCTATCACAATATGGCATCGGTTTTGCCCATCACTGCTGGGAATAACATCCCTCTCGCTAAGCTTGACGAATAGTCCTCAATGTGAATTTCAATCCGTGTAGGTGGTTCTTGTGACAAGAAGTCCTTATCCAGGATGAACGAATCGAGTTAACTGAAGACTCAGAGAACTCGAACAGTTAATCGCTTTTAAGATACAGATCAACGATAGCGACCGAAGAGAGGACAGAGTCCAAGTTACCGCTCAATGAAGCAATGGATGAGATTCGACGAGAACTCGTTTAGCGGGTGGCAACGGCTGACCGAGACGGACAGACGTCGTCCGGTTCGATCATGATGCTGATACCACTTGCTCCGTCACCACTACTGCCCCTTCAGAACGAGTCTGGCTCCCGATTGTCTTCAACTCCGGGTGCTGGCGGTGTTCGAGCGCTGTACCCTTCGCGGCCAATCGTCTCTCGGTGCGGTGTTCGTCACCCTTGGACTCATCTTCGAGTTTCTCCTTACGAGTCAAAACGTCGCAGTGGCGAGCGTCCTCGACTATCCGCTTCACGTCGCGGATATTCTTTTCCTCAGCGCAGTCGCCGCCAGCGGCATCCCTGTCGTCCGTAGTGGCTACTACTCCGCGAAGAATCGCAGCCTCGACATTGACCTGCTGATGGGGACGGCGATCATCGCTGCAACCGGCATCGGCTACTTCGTCGAGGCAGCGACGCTGGCCGTCCTGTTCAGCGTTGCCGAATTGCTGGAAGATTACGCGATGGACAGGGCACGTGACTCTCTGCGCGAGCTAATGGAGTTGTCGCCCGACCAAGCGATCGTCCAGCGGGACGGTGAGGAGGTGACTGTCCCCACTGAGGACGTGGCAGTTGGCGAGACGGTGGTCGTTCGACCCGGTGAGAAGATTCCGCTTGACGGCACAGTTGTCAAAGGCGAGAGTGCGGTCGACGAGTCACCAATCACCGGTGAGAGTGTCCCATTGACAAAACCGCTGGCGACGAGGTGTACGCCGGCACGATCAGCGAGGGTGGCTACCTCGAAGCGGAGGTCACGTCAACAGCAGGCGACTCTACTCTTTCACGCATCATCGCCATTTTGCACGCACTCCGGGAGGTTATTCACGAGATGCGCACGCACGATCCATACTTCGACCAGATTCGAAACGCTCGGACTGAAGCAGTTAATCGCGATTCATAGATAAGCCTGTTTCTATGAATACCCCGTCCGATAGTACTGCCTGGGTTGCTGATTCAGGGCTGTTCATTGCATGTGGCCGCCAAGAGAATGCTAAATACACTGCTCTTGAACGGTTTGCAACGCACAACAAGATTACGTTCGTCATTCCACAGCACGTCTATGAAGAGTTCACTGTGCACCAGCATAGAGCACACCGGGACAGATACCGATCGACAGTGCAATTACGAGTGGCTGGGTGACCGTTGCTGAGGAACTCAGCTATACAAACAGCACGATAGCGACGGTGATGGATAGGACACGAAGCTATATCGCCAATTCGTCCAATCGGCCTGAAGACCAGATCGAGCGGCAGATACTGCACTTGCAGGCCTCGCAGTCCAATTCTTCTCTAGGGATCGGCACCATTAGTATGCCTTGTAACAACGGACACCGATGCTGGTCACGAGGTCGTTACGGCCATTAAAGCAGCAGGATTCACTGATCAGATCACACGTTCGAAGACGGTTTTGAGCTGATTGAATCGATTACGTGAATGTATCGGCATGGGGGCTAAGAGATATGTGATAATATAGCTAACCTCAAGGAGATACCTAGTGTCGTCCTCGCTTGCTTTCGTCTCGCTTAGCCCTGCTCCCCCTGCGGCTACGAACCTGTGTCCGGTCGCGCTCATTTCGCTCCCGCTGGCGGTCACCTGTTCGGTGACTCGCTGTCGTGGTGGTGGTGTCTCGTCCCGTTGTCTGCTGCTGTCCCTTTGGTTGTCCTGCCGCCCCCTCTCTCGCCGTTGTTCTGCCGTCTCCTGTCTCGCTGGTTGTCTTGATTCTGTCGTCGTTCATCGCGCCTCCCTGCTTTGATAACAGACGACAGGACCTTGATTGTAACCCGATACGGCTCGCTTAAGCCGGCGATTATATAGTGACTGTCGCGCTGAAAACTAGTTAACTCGTTCATCCGATCTTCTTTAGTCATCTGCTCGCAATTTCCCTACTATACTTCGATTTCAACTAGATAACACCTTACAATATAATGGATGATGCTTATAATATCAACAAATGGTAATATTTTTCCAGCGACAGACAAATCCCCGATTTGATACGGATGACCGAATTATTTGGTAACGAGATCCACGACACGGACTCATCGATTTGGAGTAACGATGTCGCGTACGGAATCCCATTATACGTCTATCTCCCGTTGCTTTTCGTCGTCCTCGCCGCCGTCTATACGGGCAATCTCCCGAACGACATGGTCGGCGCAAGTGCCTTCCTGCTCGTCGTCGCGGGACTGACGGTTTACATCGGGGATCACCTCCCGATCTGGCGGACGTGGTTCGGCGGTGGTCTGGTGTTATGTCTAGTCATAGGGTTAGCGATCAACTACTTCGGGCTCATCCCGTCCGATGCTTATCAGACTGTCTCGACGTTCCTCACCGAGGGCTCGAACATGTTGGACTGGTTCATCGCGGCGCTGATCGCCGGCAGCATCCTTTCGATGCCGCGTTCGTATCTCATGCGTGCGCTCCCGATCTACGCACCCTCAGTTCTCGGTGGCTTAGGACTCGCCGCCGGGGTGGTCTATGTTGCCGGGACGATTCTCGGCTTCGGCGGTGCCCAATCGATTCTGACCGTCCTCATTCCCGTCTTCGGCGGCGGAATGGGTGCCGGCGGTATCCCGCTAAGCGAGATCTACGCGAGCGGCACAGGGACTGGATTCGACCAGATGTTCTCGATCATTGCGCCCGCGATCATCCTCGGCAATATGATCGGTATTCTTGTCGCCGCAATCGCCCATCGAATCGGCACGATCTGGCCGTCGCTCAGTGGAGACGGCATCGTCATGCCCGAAGAGAAGTGGAAGCCCGAGACCGGCATCGAGACGCCGGACGTCTCGCTCACCGAGGAGACGGTCGTGATGGGCTGGGTGCTCGCGATGGTACTGTTGCTGCTCGGCTACATCCTCGGCACGTGGATCCCGATCCACCCCTTTGCGATCATGATTCTGTTGACCGTCGGCGTGAAGGTCGCCGGTGTCCTTCCGGTGCGCTTGGAGGAGGGTGCAGGCCATTTCTACGACTTCATGATCGCCGGGTTCGTCGGCCCGCTGCTACTCGCTATCGGGATGGCGTTGATCGACATCCAGGTGCTCGTCGAGACGCTCGATCCGACGTACTTCCTGATCGTGATCCTTGCCGTTCTGGGCGGAGCCGTCGGCGCTGCTATCGTCGGCTATCTCTTCGGGATGTTCCCGATCGAGGCCGCTATCTGTGGCGGGCTCTGTATGGTGAACATGGGCGGCTCGGGTGACGTAGCAACGTTGGCCGCGGCCGAACGCATGGAGTTGATGGCGTTCGCACAGATGTCCTCACGGCTCGGCGGTGCAATGATGCTGCTTGTCGGCCAGACCGCGATCGGTATCTGGGGCAGCGTGTTGGTATAGGCCTTCTCGGGAACCTAGAAATGAACCGCCAAGCGATCATTTCGGATGTCAGTCCGGTATGACTGTCGTCCAGAGCTGTCACGGTCGTGACCGCCCCGTACCACCCGGTATAGGTTACGACGAATGCTACTGTTGCAATGATCGATAGTCAGTGAGCGACTATGGGCCGACAGGTATCCAACGTACAAGGCGTTACGGGCAGAAGGCCGGTATGATGTCGTGATCGCCAATGCGGGCCCCACTGGCGGATAGTGCACTCGTGATATAGCTGCGCGTGGCCACGAGGTCGGCGTCCTCGAAACTGAGTCTGAAAACCGTGTGAGTACTAGATTTAATACGGAGTAGTATCGTATCTAACTACAGGGTACGTGCCTGAGTGCTGTGAGGAGTGCAGGACTGAGGCCATAGTTGACTCCAGCACTCCTCACAGCACTCAGGCATGCATTCCCTCCCGTAGACTAAACAGTCAGTCACGCCTGAGCGGCTACTATTAGCGCCGGAGAGAATATATACTATTGTATTTAGAACTATTTGTGTGATAGAAAGGAACGTATCAACACTCCATAACACAGTACCAGAGTGGCAAGAAAGTGGTACGTGGATAAATATATTAACTCACTGGTAACTAATAGGTGTTCTATACAACTATCATATGGGAGGGGTACCCCTCCCGGTCCCGGCCGAGGCCTCAGGGCCGGGACCTCATTCATACTCTCTTTACCTACAGAGAGGTAGATGCAGGAAAGCCTCTACGACTGGTAGGAAACGAACTCACACCTGTGCCACTCGACTGTTTCTTCAAAATGCGTTTCGCGTGCACTACCCATAAAGAATCCAACCTTTACACCGACTGATCGACGAGTACGAATATGGACGCTGGCCCCCCGGTCCTCAAGGTTTCCCTCTTATTGGGAATATCTCTCAGTACGCTCGGGACCCTTTCTCTTTTATGACACAGTGCCAGCGTGAATACGGCAATATCTCTCGTTTTCAACTTGGTCCCTATGATATGTGCCAGGTGACAGATCCAGCGATAATTGAGCAGGTTCTCGTCGATCACGACGAGGATTTTTCAAAACCGGATTTTCAAGCCAATGCGTTTAGCCAACTCCTTGGTAACGGACTCCTCGCAAGCGAGGGCGAGTTTTGGCGACGCCAACGACAACGCGTTCAGCCAGCGTTTGACCCTGATCATATCGCCACTGCGACTGAGTTGATGAGCGACTATGCCGAAGAGTTGGTCGTTCAAATAAAGCCACAGAAGATGGTCACGGAACTTCAGTCGCGTGAACTCGAGAAAAACGCTCATCTCCGGTGGAAGAACATCAAACCGAATATCGACACTCTTGACATCGAGATTGATCACCTCGAGCAATTCACCAAAGACGATGGCAATAGATACGCCCGCATTCTTGGCGGCGACGACCCACTCGATCGCGGCGGCGAACCAGCACTCACGCCAGGCGATTTGCTCCCAATTCAGCAGCTCTCTCGAATGGATAATGATATGCTTCACTCGGCCGCCTCATCGAAACCCGTGCGACTTGCAGCGGAGGTCTGGCAGGATCACGAACAAAACCAGAGCAGGCTCTGGAACCAAGGCTGTAGTGGCGTTCGCGAGTACATCGATGCCGACGAACTCGCCCAGTGGCTTCGCCACAACGAGCCAGGCGTGAACAAGGAGTACAGCCAGAAAAGCGCCAGTCGAACGATTGACGCACTCACCGATCTCACGAAAGACCGACTTTACGTCAAACGGAAGAACCGCCGGAAGGACGGCTTTCCTATAAGGAACAGCGCGTCGTCCTGCCTGACGAGTCCGAGATTCCTGGTGAAACGACGCTCGAGACGGACTCTCCGGAGACAGCTGATGTCGGTGAGGAGTGATGTCCCCGGGTCCTAACTCCCGCGAGAGCGGGTTAACACTCTAATAGGAACTCATCTATTCCCCACGCAAGCGGTTGTTTATACGGTACGATTACTAGCGGGTACGTCCCATGAACGGCTGGTGACGGCTCTAGCCAGGGACCTCCCTGAGAGGTACCACTCCAGACAACGGCTGTCCATGGACATACTGCTCATCTTTGTTGGCTGCTGTCACCCAGATCATCTGTTTCCGAGGATGAGGACTGCAGAAGAACCCGCTGTTCACTCATTTCCCCTGTTCTCTCTAGGAGAAATGGTCAACGCAGATGTCTATTGCACGTGAATAGTCTTTACTCTGAATAAAGAAAGAGTCATATCCTGTTGGCATCTGTTTGAGACGTACGGCTACGGGTCATCTTGCTGCTGTTGCAGCGTAGCTTTTGCACGTGCGAGGTAGGTGTTCGCTGACCAACTCCGGGCGTCGCTCATCTCGTCCAAAAATGCCTCGGCAGTATCCGCGGCGAGCACGCCGTTCCGAACGAGCGCTGTGAGAACGATCGGTGTCGTTACCAGACGTGTATCTACCAGTGATGCATGCACTAGCGCTAGGCGGTTGAATTCGTCACAGAGCAGTTGGACTGCATCGATCGTGTTCGCTAGTGTGACTGCTGCGTTCTCTCCATCGTCGAGCGGGAACGTCTCGTCAAGTCCGACACTGCGAATGTTGAACGCAGCCTGACGGTCAAGGACGGCCTGTGCCGCTTTCCCCGAGGCATCGTTGTAGGAGGCTGTTTCGGTGAGTTCGTCAACGACCTGCTCGGGGAGGATAATGATATGAGAGTCAAGTAGGAGATCGAGTGGATTCGGTGTGGCATCCGCAACGACTCCTAAACTAACGAGGGCAGACGTATCGGCGACGATCTCTCCCATCTATCCGTCGGCCAGCTCCTCCGCCACATCATCGACGAACGCTTCGCTCAGTTGTTGTTTTAGGAGACGGAAGTTCGCCGCCTCTTCATGGCCGACGAGGGTTTTCAACTCCTCGAAGGAGATGTCGTCATTATAGTAGGCTTCCGCAATCTCCTGTTTCATCTCGTCGGAGTGTGCTGCATCCCGGAGGTACTCCTGAAGGGCAGAGATGAGAATATCTGTCCGGTCAGTCTCAAATACCGCTGCGAGGGTATCGGCCCGATCAACCAGTCCTCGGGGAGCACGGAACTGAACGCGTTTTTTCTCCACGTCGGAACTCATGTGTGTACATTGTGAGCGCAGTAGTAAAACACTTTCCTCGCATAAGCACTGGGACGACAGAATACACCTGTTCTACTACCCCGTATTGATAGGTGGTCACTCAATTGGGCCCATTCCGATGTACAGGTCAGAGTTAGTTACTATCTGCTCTGGCAGGATCCAACCCCGCGTGAACACTACTTGGAAGTCTATCAAGACAGGGATCCAATTAACTCAGTCAGTATGACTGTCGAGATGAGTCTCTTTCTGCCAGCTCGTGATATATATATCGTCGCCAAAAAAGCGCCTCTTGAGTGGAGGAATCATTTTATATATGACAAAAGCGTAGAATAACGTATGGATTGGCACACACAGTGGGGTCTTCGACTACGGATGGGCGGTGTCATGATCCTATTTATCGCGCTCTATATCGGGTTCATTGGCGTTCTTTCGCTCTATTTCAGCAGTATCTCTGCTATTGCGCTTGGAATTCTTATCGTTTCGACCGCCCAACTGCTATACGGATATAAAGTCCCACTCAAAGCGATGGGCGGTACTGTTGTTACGGCCACTGAGTATCCAGAGCTTCATCAACGCATAACGCGCCTGAGCCAGCAGGCTGGACTTCCACAACCTGCTGTCGCTGTTGCCCCGACTGATCTCCCGAATGCTTTTGCTGCCGGTCGTTCACGGAACACAGCCGTTGTTTGTGTTACAACCGGCTTACTCGAGAATTTGGACGGAGACGAACTCGATGCTGTGCTCGCTCATGAACTAGCCCATATCCAAAACCGAGATATGGTCATCATGACTGCCGCAAGCGCGTTATCAGCAACCGCCTTCTACATCGTTCGCTGGGGATGGGTGTTTGATGACGGTGGTGGCGGTGATGGTGGCGAGGGGATGACAATGATGGTTGCAGTTATCGCTTCGTTCGTCGTGTGGATTCTCTCGTTTTTCATTACGCGACTGCTGTCACGATATCGAGAATACACTGCCGATCAAGGTGCAGTCAGTATCACTGGTAAACCAACCGCGTTGGCAACCGCATTACGGACGATCAGTGCCACGACTCAAGACATGCCCAATGAGGACCTACGGGAACACGCGGGTATGAACGCGATGTTTTTCGATGATATCGACACGACTGATCGCTTCACTCGGTGGTGTAAAACGCATCCTGCTGTTGATGATCGGATCGAACGACTCCGCGACCTTGAGCGCGAACTCGCTATAGAATAAGCGTACGTATCCGAGCTAGGCGATTCTTGAACTGTTTGTATCAATCCTTGAGACGCGAATATCGACCCGACAGATAAGCAGTCACACCGTATCAACCATTCTTGTTGGATCGTCAGTGGGAGTAGTAGCTGCCATCTCAATTTTGTCCGTGTAGAGCGTTGATCGTATCGACTGCTGTACTCTCAACTATAATCAGCAGGATTCTACTCTGTATACGAGCTTAGTATGCTGTCCGTAGTTGCTCTTCCTATCAAACCAGCCACCAAGATCCTTGTGCAACAATCTCGTCTTAGGAATCTATTGTTGCACAAGGCTCGGAGGGCCTCTACTTGCAATCGTAGTCGGGTCTTCTTCTAATCCAATCGTGGATCATATATTCTATTAGCCTAAACTTATATTAGTATAATATGGTCAACGAGGCGTCTCCCTCACTGGACCGACGCCAGTTTCTCAAGCGGACCGCAGCAACAGCGGCCGGCGGGACACTCGCCAGCACTGCCGGCTGTCTCCAATTACTCGGACTGAGCGGGTCGACAACCGGCCTCAGTGGCGGCCCCACGTTTCAAGACATTCATCGGGAAGACGCCGATATCGTCGTCGAATCAGCCGCCGCTCTCGAAGCCGAAGTTACCCGCGGGGGCGGACGTATCGTCTGGATTCCACCTGATACAGCGATCGATCTGAGCGGCCGGAATCTCACACTCCGTCATGTGACGATCGCGTCGGGCCGCTCGAAGAATGGCTCAGGTGCACTGATCGTCACGTCGGATCGCGGCCGTGGCTCACCGACGATGGGCAACGCTCTCTTCACACTCGAGGAAGGCGGTCGTCTCACCGGCGTGACGATCCGCGGTCCGCACTGGAATTACACTGCTTCACCGGTAATTCCGGGCTATATTCCGCTTGCGCCAGGCGAAACGTATGCTGATCGCGAACAGTGGCGCAGCAACTGGTATGCGCGTGGCATCTCGATGCAAGCCGACAGTAGCCAGCTTGATAACTGCGAGCTGTGGGGCTTTTCGACCGGCATCATGGTCGGCAGTCGAGAGTCACCGGCCTCACCGTCGATTCTCCACTCTGCGTTGCACAACTGTATGATGACCTCTGCAGGCTACCCGATTGACGTCAATCGTGGCACGCCGACGATCTACCGGTGTGCCTTTGACGCGTATCGCCATGCGATCTGTGGGTACGGCACGGCGGATGCAGGCTATCTCGCGATCGAGTGTGATTTCGGGCCGCATGTCACGAGCCATCCGATCGATATGCACCGCGTTGGCGAGAATGAAAGCGGCGGCAAGAGTCGTTCTGATCTCCGCTGGCAGTGGCGTGCTGGTGGAACGATGCTCGTTCGCAACTCGATCATCCGGCCGACACGAGTCGTTGATCAACGGCATCACAACGGTACGAACACCGGATCCTATGAACCGGATCCATACATCAATCACAATCGTGGGGGCTTCACACCTCATGTTCTGATTCGGGGTGTCCCAGCTGACGGCATCTATATCGAGGGCAACCAGTGTGCTCATCCTGATCCGGAGACCGGGATTGACCAATCATCCTTCCCAGGTCGCCAGCAAATGAACGAGTTCGGCTGGCATAACATCTTTACCAAACAAAACGAGTGGGACGTCCCGTTCAGCCAGTAACGTCGTAGACCGTTCGATTCACGTCGATTCGCTCGAGATCGCCTTCGATAGTCCCGGTCGTCGGTTGAGTCTCGAACTCGCGACTTTCACTGGGTTCGAGATCACGGACAGTGACAAGCGTGGCACTGAGATACTCGTCGCTCGTCCCGTAGAAGACAAGCTCGATATCGACGACGTCGATCGCTTGGTCGCTGACGTTCGTTACCGTACCAGACACGCGCAGCGAGCCATCAGACGCCTGCTGTGCATCGGCCGTTATTTCAACAGCACTCGGATCGCGAGCAGTAGTCTCGTACTCGCTGTAGTTCTCGTCGT